>CALDZQ010000142.1 GCA_937944035.1 uncultured Neomegalonema sp.
GGCATGTGCGGACGGGGATTTGGCGGGTTTTGCGACCTGCGGAATCGGCGTTCCGGCGGTTGGTCGTGGTGGTGAAGGTGGTTCTCAAGATTGAGGCGGGGGTGCGTGTGTCGCGCGGCGGGCCTGTGATTGCGGGCGACTCTCAAGGCATTGCGCGGGTTCCGGCATTTGCGCTGTTCGATGCGCGGAAATCTTTCAAGCCGCGTTCGGCTTGGCGGGGCCGGAAACCGGAGCCGAATATCCGGTTTTTCGATGATGTGGAGGTTTTTGAGCCTGTCGTCGTCTCCTCGCCGGATGATGCGGTCAGTGCCGCGCAGTTGATGCGGCGGTTATCGGCTTTGCAGGCCGCGTTGGGTGATGTGCCGAAACAGGCGCGGAGGCTGGCGCGATGGGAGGCGAAACGGCTGGCCGCGCGGTCTGAGACGGGCAAATATATTGCGCCGATGCGGCCCGGAAAACCGCCCGGTCACAGGGACCGGCGGCGGCATCCGGTGGATTTTGTGCTGAAGGATTGTCACGCGCTGGCGCTTTACGCGCTGCACGACCCGCCGGATAGAGGCGGGGGATTGATTTCGTAATCACCGCCGGATCACCGCCGGATCGGCTCCGGCGGCCCTGTTGCTGTGCGGGTTGGTGAGAGAGGCGCACGGCAAGGCGGGCGCTTGAAGTGATTGCCGCGTCTCTTTGCAAAAGGGCTTTCGCTGCCGCATCCAAGTGATTAACGTCGGCCTGAAATCCAACCCAGCGAAAGAGGTTCCCGATGGACGCGCCTGTGCCCAGCTTTGACAAATCAAAACTCCCCAGCCGTCATGTCACCGAAGGGCCGGAACGCGCGCCGCATCGCAGCTTTCTCTACGCGATGGGCCTGACCGCAGAAGAAATCCACCGCCCCTTTGTCGGCGTGGCAACCTGCTGGAACGAGGCAGCACCCTGCAACATGGCCCTCAACCGTCAGGCACAAGCCGTTAAGCTGGGCGTGAAAGAGGCCCACGGCACACCGCGTGAGTTCACCACCATTACCGTTACCGACGGCATTGCGATGGGCCACGAGGGGATGCGATCCTCGCTTGCGTCGCGTGAAGCGATTGCCGACACGGTCGAGCTGACCATGCGCGGCCATGCCTACGATGCGATTGTCGGGCTTGCGGGCTGTGATAAATCCTTGCCGGGCATGATGATGGCGATGACGCGGCTCAACGTGCCGGGCGTTTTTGTCTATGGCGGGTCGATCCTGCCGGGCCGGCACAACGGAAAAGACGTGACCGTTCAGGACGTTTTCGAGGCGGTGGGTCAGCATCAGGCAGGCAATATGACGACCTGCGAGCTGGAAAAACTTGAAGCGGTCGCGTGCCCCACTGCGGGCGCGTGTGGCGGTCAGTTCACGGCGAACACGATGGCTTGCGTCTCCGAAGCGATCGGCCTTGCACTGCCTTACTCCAGCGGCGCACCCGCTGTGTATGAGAGCCGCGATTCCTATTGTGTCGGCGCGGGGCAAGCGGTGATGAACCTGCTGGCACTGGGCATCCGCCCCCGCGACATCGTCACGCGCAAATCGCTTGAGAACGCGGCGCGGATTGTGGCGTGTACGGGCGGCTCGACCAACGCGGGCCTGCATCTGCCCGCGATTGCCCATGAGGCGGGGATTGATTTCGACTTGCTCGATGTCTGCGAGATTTTCAAATCGACACCCTATTTTGTCGATCTCAAGCCGGGCGGTCAGTATGTGGCGAAAGATCTTTATGATGCGGGCGGTGTGCCGCTGGTGATGAAGCAGCTTCTCAAAGCGGGTCTTCTGCACGGCGATTGCGTCACCGTCACGGGTAAAACCATCGCTGAAAATCTGGAGGGCGTGCCCGACGTGCCGGATGGCAAAGTTGTCTACCCTGTCGAGACCCCGCTGACCGAGACGGGCGGCGTTGTTGGCCTGCAAGGTAATCTCGCCCCCGATGGCGCGATCGTTAAAGTCGCCGGGATGAGCGCCGAAGAGCAGGTTTTCTCCGGCCCTGCGCGTGTTTTTGAATGCGAGGAGGATGCCTTCGAGGCGGTCAAGGCCCGCACCTATAAAGAGGGCGAAGTCCTTGTGATCCGGAACGAGGGCGCAAAAGGCGGCCCCGGAATGCGCGAGATGCTCTCGACCACGGCGGCGCTGTCCGGGCAGGGTATGGGCAAGAAAGTCGCGCTCATCACCGATGGCCGTTTCTCCGGCGCGACCCGTGGTTTCTGCGTTGGCCATGTCGGGCCGGAGGCTGCGGTCGGCGGTCCTATTGCCCTGGTGCAGGACGGCGATCTCATCACCATCAACGCGATTACCGGTGAGATGTCGGTGGATGTTCCGGATGATGAGATGGCCAAACGCCGCGAAGCCTGGAAAGGGCCGCGCGAGACGATCTACGGCTCTGGCGCGCTTTGGAAATATGCCCAGCTGGTCGGCTCGACCCGTCTCGGGGCGGTCACACATCCCGGCGCGCGTGAAGCCCGCCATGTTTACGCGGATTTATAAGCGGCGTTGCTTGAGAGTCGCAGTTCGGAAATCGGCAACCCGTAAGTGCCGAATCTGACTCACAAATTTATGAGGGAGCGCCACCGAAAAGGGCGCTCTTTTTCGTATCGGGGGCTGTGGATAAAAATGTAATTTCTGAAGAAACGATCATATCTTACAGTTTATAAACATTTTTCTGGATTTTTGATTCGAAATGATTCATGGTCTTTCCAAACTCCAAAGGGAGAGAGCAGATGAAATTACTCCAGACAGCAGCCATCAGCGCGCTCTTGCTCGCCGGATGCGCACCCTATCAACACGGCCACTTCGCGAAAGATGCGTCTTTCGTCGGCAGTGGCGCTGAAGCACCGGGAACGCCCGTGCTTATCAATTCCAAGATCGATCCGTTCTATGAGGCGGCGGTTGCGGGTGGCCATCACGGTTCGGGCTTTCCGGACACCGGCTACGGTCCGACCCTGCAACATGCCGATTATGGTCCGGCCCCGCACTATGCCGATCACAGTCCGGTTGATGATTGCGGCATAAGCTTCGGCTGCGCGGCCCCGGCCCCGGCCCCTTACCAGGATCAGGTTTACGCCTCACCAGCTGTGCATACCCCGCCTGTAATTCAAACGGCGCAGGTTCACGCACCCGTCTATCAGACACAGCTGCATCATAACCCAGTTTACACGGAGGCGGTTCCCGCACCCACGGTCCATGTGGAGCCGCAACATCACTACAGGCCGCCGCACAGAGTTGAGGTTGCGCAGCCCTATATTGTTCCGGAGCCAATCCACCCGCCGGTCGAGATTCAGCAGCCGCAACATCAGGTCTACCATACGGCCGCACCGGTTCCTGAGCAGCGCATCGCTGTGGCAAGCACGGTAAGCGCTCCGACACAGGTTATCAGGATGCCCACGGTGTACGCACCGCCGGAAGTGATCAACATGCCGCCCGTGTATCTCCGTGCGCAAGGCATTCAGGCACAGCCGTTTCCCGATCCGCCCTATCCGGGTCAGCAGGCTCATGCCGCAGGCTTCCCCGCTTCGGGCGGCGGCTTCCCTCATCAATACGGTCCGCCACCTCCGCCCTACGGTCCACAGCCCGCGAATGCCCGCTGCGTGACCTCCTGTGGTGGTACGACCTACTAAAGCGATTGACTTCAACAGTTCCGCAAACTTTATGACGGCGTCCTCGGATGCCGTCTTTTTTGTTTTAGGGCTTTTCGTTGCAGTTAAGCTTTTTGAGACGCTAGCTGAATATTCTCCCGACAAATTGAATCGGTTTGGAGAGTCCCTATGCGTAACGTCGCCCTTATCGGAGCAGGTTTTATTGCGGATGCGCATTTGACCGCGCTTGCCGCAATGCCGGATGTGCGCGTCTCTGCGGTCGTTGATCCCAGCGCAGACAGGGCCGAAAGCCTTGCCCGCCGCGCGGGCGGTGCGCAGGTGTTCACTTCCATTGGCGCGATGCTGGCCGATGCAAAGCCTGACGCAGCGCATGTTCTGACCCCGCCGCCGCTGCACAGAGCAACCGCTGAGCCGTTGCTCAAAGCGGGTGTGCATGTGTTTCTCGAAAAGCCGATGGCCGAAACCGCCGAAGACTCCCAAGCGCTGATGGATGCCGCCACCGCCAGCGGCGCGGCGTTGAAGGTCAATCACAACTTTGTCTTCCATCCTGCGTTTCAACGTTTGCTGGAAGCTATCAAAACGGGCCGATACGGTCCACTGCGCGCGGTCCAAATGCGCTATGCCGCGCCGCTGCGCCAGATGACCGCCCGCCAATTCGGCCACTGGATGTTCGACAGCCCCCGCAACCTGCTGCTCGAACAAGCCGTCCACCCGCTCTCTCTGATTGATGCACTGATCGGCACACCTGAATTGGTCGCCGCGACGCCGGAGCCGTTTGCGAGGCCCGCCCCCGGCATCGAAATCGCGAACCGGTGGTCGCTCGCTCTGCGGTCTGATAAAGCCGAAGCCCAGCTTCAACTCATTCTCGGTGCCAATTACCCGTCCTGGAGCATCTCGGTCCTGTGTGATGATGGGGTTATCGACGTGGAGATGTTTGAGAATCGTGTGGTCGAACGCGGGGCCAACGCTGAAATCGCTCAGATCGATCATGCCAAACGCAGCTTCAAAGTTGCGCGCGGCGCGGCCAAAGATGCGGCGCGCGGCCTCGGCAGCTATACGGCGGAACTCCTGCGCTTCGGCGGTAAATCCGATGGCTTCAACCGCTCGATGGGCGGCTCGGTCGCGCAATTCCATGCTGACCTGACAGCTTTTGAAAAGGGCGGTGAGCGCCCGGCCGGAGAGGTGGGCCGCGACCTCGTAGCGCTGTGCGAAGACACCGCAGCCAAAGCGCCGACCAAACCGATACCGGCCATCGCCAAGCCCGGCGCGAATGCTGCGTTCGATGTTGCCGTTCTCGGCGGCACGGGCTTCATCGGCCAACATCTCACCCGCGCGTTGCTCGCCAAGGGCAAACGCGTTGCTGTCATGGCTCGTACAACCCGTAACCTTGCGGACCTGTTCCACGATCCGAATGTCGGCGTGTTCTCCGGCTCGATCAGCGACCCGGAGGCCGTTGCCAACGTCGTTTCGCGCGCGCCACAAGTCGTCAACCTCGCTCACGGCGGCGGCGGTGCGACCCGCGATGCGATCACGGCGGCGATGGTCGGCGGTGCTGAAACTGTCGCCAAAGCTTGCCTTGATGCGGGTTCCGAGCGCCTGATTTTCGTCAGTTCCTCCGCCGCGCTCTATCTCGGCGATGTCAAAGATACGCTCGATCATAAGGCTGGTCCTGATCCGCAGCCGGAGGCGCGGGGCGATTACGGCTATGCCAAAGTTATGGCTGAAGAAGCCATGCTGCGCCTGCACCGCGAGAATAAACTGCCCGTCTCGATTCTGCGCCCGGCCGTCGTGGTTGGTGAGGGCACATCGCCGTTCCACTCGGCACTCGGCGCGTTCAACACAGAAACCCACTGCGTCGGCTGGAGCAAAGGTGTCACCCCGCTGCCCTTCGTGCTGGGTGAGGACGTGGCCGAAGCGATCATCCGCAGCCTCGAAGTCCCGCTCGACAGCGTGTCGGGCAAGGCACTGAACCTCGTCGGCGATGTCCGTTGGACCGCGCAGAAATACATGCGTGAATTGGCCGACGCCACGGGCCGCCCGCTCTACTACCATCCTCAGGGCGAAGCCGCGCTTTCCGGCATGGAATGGCTCAAATGGGCGGCAAAGCGCGTGTCGGGCCGCAAGGGTGTTCCGACCCCCTCAAAGCGGGATCTGCGCTCGCGCGGAATGCTCAGCACGATCGACACGACGGCGGAGAAGGAAATTCTCGGCTGGTCGCCCTGTGCCGACGAAGACGTTTTCCGCCAGCGTGCGATCAAGATCCACGCGACGTGAGCGCCCCGATCCACATTCTCTGGGCCTTTTCCAGCTTTGCCCTCGGCGGGCCGCAGCGTCGTTTTCTGACGCTCGCGGCGGCGCTTGGCCCGCAATACCGCCACTCGGTTTTTGCGATGGATGGCAATTACGATGCCGCCGACAGCGCCGCACCGACCGTTTCGCTCTCCATCCTGAGTGCGGAGATCGAGAAAGGCCGCTTCATCTCGCGCGCCAATATCGGCGTGATGCGGGGGCTGATGGACGCGCACAGGCCCGATATTCTGGCGACGACTAACTGGGGCGCAATCGAATGGTTCATGGCCAATCGCGGCCGCGCCGCCTTGCCGCATCTTCATTTTGAGGACGGCTTCGGCCCTGACGAGCGTCCCGACGCCCAAAACCCGAAACGTGTTTGGATGCGCCGTGTTCTTTTTCGCAGCCGGAAAGCACAGTTCATCGCGCCTTCTCATGTCCTGAATGATGTCTATTCCGGTGTTTGGAAAGTCCATCCCCGCCGGGTCTCGCTGATCCCGAATGGCGTGAACTGCGCGCATTTTTCGACCGGGCATCGTCCCGTTGATAAAAATGTGATGATTGGCACAGTTGCGGCCCTGCGCCCTGAAAAGCGCATTGACCGCCTGATCGACGCTTTCGCCAAGGCCCGCTTGCCGACGGCCGGGCTGATGATCGTCGGCGATGGACCGGAGCGCTCCGCCCTCGAAGCGCAAGCGGCCCGTCTCAAGCTCACCGTCCATTTTGTCGGTGCGCAGGATGATGTCGCCCCGTTTCTGCGCCGCATGGACATTTTCGCCATGAGTTCGGACACCGAGCAAATGCCGATCTCGCTTGTCGAGGCGATGGCTGCCGGTCTGCCCGTGGTTGCCACCGATGTCGGTGACACGCTGCGCATGGTCAGTGATGGCAACGCCCGTCTTATCGTTACGCCGCAAGACCGCGCGCTGGCCACCGGCTTGCGTGAACTCGCTGAAAGCCCGGCCCTGCGGCTGGAGCTGGGCGATGCCAACGCCCAAAAAGCCCGCGCCGAGTATGATCTCGCCGCGATGGTCGCCCGCTACGACACGATTTTTTGCCGGATGGCGGGTCGCGCCTCCCAAATCGCCAGCCCTCAGATGGCGAGCGTACACCAGACCGGAACGTGATCTGACGGTTTCTCCCAATCGCGGGTGTCCTTGTCGATGCCCGTCGCTTCCAACCGGTCCGCCGCTTGCGGGCTGAGCAGGATATGGTCGATGCGGATGCCCTTGTTTTTCGGCCACGCGCCGGCCTGATAGTCCCAGAACGTGAACTTCTCGCCCACCGGATCGGTCGCCCGGATCGCATCGGTCCAGCCTTGCGCGCACAGTTGCCGGAATGCCTCGCGCGTTTCCTGCCGGAACAGCGCGTCTTCGGCCCATGCCGCCGGATCATGCACATCTTCGACCTGCGGAATTACGTTGTAGTCACCCAGCATTGCAACCGCTTCCTCGCGGGCCAGCAGTTCCGCCGCATAAAGCCGCATCCGCTCCATCCATGCCAGTTTGTAGTCATATTTCGGCCCCGGCACGGGGTTGCCGTTCGGCTGATACAGGCCGCAGAAGGTGAGGGCGGTTTCGTCCCCCGATACCGTCGCCTCAATCCACCGCGCCTGCTCGTCGTTTTCATCACCGGGCAACCCGCGCGAGACGCTTTCCAGCGGCAGTTTCGACAGGATCGCGACGCCGTTAAACCCTTTCTGGCCGTGGGTTTCGACGTTATAGCCGAGGTCTTCAAACACCGTGCGCGGAAAACCCTCATCGACGGATTTGATCTCCTGCAAGACCACAACATCGGGCGCGGATTGCTTGAGCCATTCCGGAACCACTTCGATTCGCGCCTTGATCCCGTTGATATTCCAGCTTGCCAGTTTCAAAGCGCCGCTCCCTCAAAAGTTATGATGCCTGTGTAGTATGCGCGCGGCCGATAGGGAAGGGGACCATCGCCCACGCCAAAAGGCATCCCCGCATTCGGGGATGGGCTGAAACCCTGACTTGCCAAGCCGTCAGGACGTATCGGGCGGGTGGTGTTGCACGTAAAGCGCGAGCGCGTGACAGTTTCCGAGGATCTCGTCAATCTCGTGAATCCGCCGCTTGCGATGCCCCGGAGGGCGCCCCGGTCGCAGCGGCCTCGTGCGGGCCGAACGCAACAAGCGCGCATCACGTCTGGCCCGCCATCGTGCGAGGCGCAGCGCCTGTTCCGGCAGGGTTTCCAGTGCATGTTGTACTGACAATAGCCGCCTGCACAAACGCCCCGCGTCGAGCGGATCATCCGGCAAAATCACTTTCGGCGGTTCATGCGGCGGATCAAATCCGTCAAAGAAGCTGATGCGCGGGCCATACCCCTTGGCCACGGGCGGTTTTTTAATGCCAACCCGTTGTAAAGGTTCAATAATTGAAAAGCGCGGTGTCGCCGCCGCTCCGCGCTGCGCTTTGACCCGCGCGGATTTTCCACCCGCCCGCGCCACAGCGGGTGCGGCAGTCAGCGCACGAGCCTCTACGATAATCAGCCGCCGTAACGCGGATTCGAGCGGTCTGAGCAAACGCAAAACCGCAGAATGCACATGCCTTGGAACGACGGGAACCGATTCGCCGCGTACCATGCCGATCATACTGAACAGCACAGCAAGGATGCGCATTAAAGCATTGTAATTGCGCTCCTTTGCCAGTGTCCAGTCCATCACGTGAGTCCCTTTTTCTCTCATACAAAAAAAGAACATTAACGCTACATATTAGGTATTGTCAAGCGCCATAGCGATGCTGTTACAGTCACTGCCGTGATCGGCACACGAGACGACAGTGACTGACGCGCCGATTATGTCAACGGATCGGGCAATGTTGGCAGCGAGCAATTCTTTTGTGTCGCGGATTGTGCGATGACGGTCTGTTGTCCCTTCAGGGATGCGATCTGATCGGAGACGTTACCGCCGGAAAGGCTGGAGACGGGCATACCTAAAAACAGTACACCAAGAGTGTCGGTCGTGCGGGCTTTCCGTTGTTGTTCGCTGGCTTGCGTAAGGGCGGAGTTTACCCGCGCGGCTTCCTCGCCCAACTGATTGCATGTCCAGTTGCCGTATTGCACGGGGCTTACTTAGCTGGCGGAGATGGATTCAGGTGACTTCGCACAGCCCATCAGAATGAAAGCGATTGCAGTGGTTGTAATGATTCTCATAGATATTCTCCGATTGAGTGTTCGGCCATGCACTGCACCCTTTCTTATTATTCAAGATCGAAACGTGTTGTTTTTTGCAATTAACGAATTTTTAAGACGTGTACTGGGAAAAAAGACACACGCAACACGACCGGAAGGAAGCGGATCAGTCATACGCGGCTAGCGCAATTCAGAAAAAAAGCCCCGGCGGATACCGGGGCTTCTCCTGAACTCAACTGACTTGAAAAATCAGTTTTTCTCTTTATCCACCAGCGCGTTGCCTTTGATCCAGGGCATCATGCCGCGCAGTTTTTCGCCGACGGCTTCAATCTGGTGCGCGTCGTTGTTGCGGCGGATGGCTTTAAAGCTGGCCTGACCCGACTTGCATTCCATCATCCAGTCACGAACAAAACGACCGTCCTGAATGTCTTTCAGAACCGCTTTCATACGCGCCTTGGTTTCGTCGTAAGGCAGGATGCGCGGGCCGGAGACGTATTCGCCGTATTCTGCGGTGTTCGAGATCGAGTAGTTCATGTTCGCGATGCCGCCCTCGTAGATCAGGTCCACGATCAGCTTCACTTCGTGCAGGCACTCGAAATACGCCATTTCAGGCTCATAGCCCGCTTCGACGAGGGTTTCAAAGCCCATACGGATCAGCT
>CALDZQ010000143.1 GCA_937944035.1 uncultured Neomegalonema sp.
ACGTCATCCTTGGTGATGCGGCCCTTCTCGCCTGTGCCTTTGACTTTGTTCAGATCGATGTCCAGCTCGCGCGCGGCGCGGCGGACGGAGGGGGCGGCGTGGACGCCAGCGAAATCGGCCAGGGCCGGGGTTGGGGTGTCAGACCCCAGCGCTGTGCCGTCTTTGGAATGCAACGCACCGGACTCATCAACATACGCTCCGGCGGGCAAGCCGGAAGGTTGGTCAGCGGCGCGGCTTGACGATGGAGCGGAAGGTGCGGGTTTTGACGGGGCAGGCGTCTCCGCAGGTGGTGGCGGAGCTGAGGAGCCTTGGCTTTCGTTGGCGGGCGCGCTGTCGGCGGAACCGGATTCGACCAAAAGAATAACCGAGCCTTCAGCGACTTTGTCATCGATCGAGACGAGGATTTCTTTCACAACGCCGCTGATGGGTGACGGCACGTCCATCGCAGCTTTGTCGCTTTCAAGCGTGACCAGCGGGTCTTCCGCCTGAATGGTATCACCGACCGCAACGTGTATTTCGATCACCGGAACCGAGTCGAAATCACCGATGTCGGGTACTTTTATTTCCGTCGCCATATCCGCTTGCCCTCTTAATATCGTCGTCTGAATTCTGGTTTATGCGCAGTTGATGCTGTCTAGCTGCGCATGGGATTGAGCTTTTCGGTGTCGATCTCGTATTTCTTGATCGCTTCAGCCACCGTCTTGCTGTCGCCCTTGTTTTCATCGGCCAGCGCCTTCAGGGCGGCAACGGCGATAAAGCGGCGGTCGACCTCGAAGAACTCGCGCAGTTTCTTGCGATAGTCAGAACGACCGAAGCCGTCCGTGCCCAACACGCGGAAACTGCCCGGCACGAAGGCACGGATTTGGTCGGCGTAACTCTTCATGTAGTCGGTGGAGGCTACGACCGGATCGTCGCCACGGCTCTTGATGCATTCGGTCACGTAAGGCACGCGCTGCTCTTCCAACGGGTGCAGCATGTTCCAGCGTTCGCAATCGAGCGCATCACGGCGCAGCTCGGTAAAGCTGGTGACGCTCCACACATCGACGCGCAGGCCGAAATCCTGTTCCAGCATATCGGCGGCGGCGAGGACTTCGCGCAGGATCGCGCCGGACCCCATCAGTTGAACCTTTTTACCCTTGCGGCCCGTGCTTTTGCGCAGCAGGTACATGCCCTTGCGGATGCCCTCCTCCGCGCCTTCGGGCATGGCCGGATGCTCGTAGTTTTCGTTGAGCGTGGTCATGTAATAGAACACGTCTTCTTGTTCCTGGAACATGCGGCGCAGGCCGTCCTGCACGATCACCGCAACCTCGAACTGGAATGTCGGGTCATAGGAGATGCAGTTGGGGACCGTGGCCGAGATCAGATGGCTGTGGCCGTCTTCGTGCTGCAAACCCTCGCCGTTCAGCGTGGTGCGGCCCGATGTGCCGCCGATCAGGAAGCCGCGCGCGCGCATATCTCCGGCGGCCCATGCGAGGTCGCCGATCCGCTGAAATCCGAACATCGAATAGTAGATGTAGAACGGGATCATCGGTGTGTTTGATGTGGAATAGGACGTTGCCGCCGCGATCCAACTGGCCATTGCGCCCGCCTCGTTGATGCCCTCTTGCAGCATCTGGCCGTCCTGGCTTTCTTTGTAGAACATTAGCTGGTCGGCATCTTCGGGGCGGTAAAGCTGGCCCACTTGCGAGTAGATGCCGAATTGGCGGAACATGCCCTCCATCCCGAAAGTGCGGGATTCGTCGGGGACGATGGGCACAACACGCTTGCCGATGTTTTTGTCGCGCAGCAGCGTGTTGAGCGCGCGGACGAAGGCCATTGTGGTCGAGATTTTGCGGTCGCCCGATGCACCGAGCAGCGCGCCGAATTTCTCCAGTGGCGGAATTTCGAGCGCATCCGATTTTGCACGGCGCGATGGCAGATAGCCACCCAGTTTGCGGCGCTGTTCGTGCAGATAGCGCGCCTCTGCGCTGTCATCCGGGAACTTAATCATCTCCAGATCGGCAACCTGCTTGTTGGTCAGGTCCAGCGTGAAGCGGTCGCGGAATTGGATGAGGTCATCGACGCCCATTTTCTTTTGCTGGTGCGTGATGTTTTGCGCCTCGCCCGCCGCGCCCATGCCATAGCCCTTGACGGTCTTTGCGAGGATCAGCGTCGGCTGGCCCTTGTGGTTGATGGCGGCGTGATAGGCGGCGAAGACTTTGCGCGGGTCGTGACCGCCACGGGTCAGCTTCCAGATTTGATCGTCCGACCAATCGGCGACCATTGCGGCAGTTTCGGTGTAGCGGCCAAAGAAGTTTTTGCGGATGTATGCGCCGTCTTTGGATTTGAAATCCTGATACTCACCATCGACACATTCTTCCATCAACTGCCGCAAGCGGCCCGAATGGTCTTGGGCGAGCAACGCATCCCAGCCCGTGCCCCACAGGCATTTGATGACATTCCAGCCCGCACCACGGAAGCCGCCCTCAAGCTCTTGCACGATCTTGGCGTTACCGCGCACGGGGCCGTCGAGGCGTTGGAGATTGCAGTTGATAACGAAAACGAGGTTGTCGAGTTTCTCACGACCCGCCAGCGAGATCGCGCCGAGGCTTTCCGGCTCGTCCATCTCGCCGTCGCCCATGAAGGCCCAGACTTTGCGGTTATCGGTCTTGGCAAGGCTACGCCCTTGCAGGTATTTCAGGAAACGCGCCTGATAGATCGCCATCAGCGGGCCGAGGCCCATCGAGACGGTCGGGAACTGCCAGAAATCAGGCATCAGCCACGGGTGCGGGTAGGATGAGATACCTTCGCCGTCGGCTTCCTGACGGAAATTGTCGATCTGCTCTTGCGTCATGCGCCCTTCTAGGAACGCACGGGCATAGATGCCGGGGGCGGAGTGGCCCTGAATGAACACCAGATCGCCGCCGTGGCCTTCGTGTTCCGCATTCCAAAAGTGCATGAAACCGGTGTCATACAGCGTCGCAGCCGACTGGAAACTGGCGATATGGCCGCCGAGTTCGGAGCTGTCTTTGTTGGCGCGCAACACAACCATAGCCGCATTCCAGCGGATTGCCGAGCGGAGACGCTTTTCGATGTGGCGGTCGCCGGGATGATCCGGTTGCGCATCCGCCGAGATCGTGTTCACATAGGAGGAATTCCACGCGAAAGGCAGTTTTGCGCCATTGCGGCGGGCGACAGCAACGGCCTCGCCCAGCAATTCATCGGCCCGGTTTGTGCCTTCAAAAGCGATGACGGATTCAACCGCATCACGCCATTCTTCGGTTTCTGAAGGATCCGGGTCGTTCAAGGGGCCATCCGCCATCATTCAGTACTCCAACTTAAAACGTATCGATCAGAAGCCTTCAGGAAACCCCGCAGGCGCAAACCTGCGGGGCAGCAATCATCCGCGTTCGACGCAGAGCGCGACGCCCATGCCGCCGCCGATGCAGAGTGTGGCGAGGCCCTTCTTGGCGTCGCGGCGTTGCATCTCGAACAACAGGGTGTTGAGGATGCGTGCGCCGGATGCCCCGATGGGGTGGCCGATTGCGATTGCGCCGCCGTTGACGTTGACTTTATCGGTGTCCCAGCCGAGTTCCTTGTTCACGGCACAGGCTTGTGCGGCGAAGGCTTCGTTGGCTTCGATCAAGTCGAGATCACCAATGCTCCAGCCAGCTTTTTCAAGCGCTTTTTGCGATGCACTGATCGGTCCCGCGCCCATAATCGCAGGATCAAGGCCCGTGCTGGCCCAGCTTTTGATCGTGGCGAGCGGGGTGATACCGCGTTTGTCGGCCTCTTCCTTGCTCATCAGAACCACAGCGGCAGCGCCGTCATTGATGCCCGATGCATTGCCTGCGGTGACTGTGCCGTCTTCTTTCTTGAAGACCGTGCGCAGTTTGCCCAAGCCCTCTGCGGTGACGCCGGGCTTGATGTACTCATCCTCGGAAACGACCGTGTCGCCCTTGCGGCCTTTGATGGTGACGGGGGCGATTTCGTCTTTGAACTTACCAGCCTTCTGAGCGGCTTCGGCTTTGTTCTGGGATGCGGCGGCGAAAGCGTCTTGGGTGTCGCGGGTGATCTGCCACTTTTCGGCGACGTTCTCCGCTGTTGTGCCCATGTGGTAGCCGTGGAACGCGTCCATCAGGCCGTCGGACAGCATGGTGTCGAGCATTTTGCTGTCGCCCATTTTAGTACCGTTGCGCAGGTGCATGACGTGCGGGGCTTGGGACATGCTCTCTTGCCCGCCGCAAACCATGATCGTGTTGTCGCCCATTGCGATGTGCTGATAGCCGAGGGCCACCGCGCGCAGGCCGGAACCGCAAAGTTGGTTCATACCCCATGCGGGGGTCTCGTCCGAACAACCAGCATTGCGAGCCGCTTGGCGGGCGGGGTTTTGGCCCGCGCCAGCGCTGAGGATTTGACCCATGATGACTTCGTCAACGTCTTTGCCGTCAACGCCAGCGCGTTCAAGAGCGGCTTTGATGGCCACTTCGCCGAGGTAATGGGCGGAAACACCTGCGAGGGAACCGTTAAAAGAGCCGACCGGGGTGCGGGCGGCGGATGCGATGACGACTTCGGTCATGTCAAAACTCCAAAATGAATAAGGAATATGCCCCGGTTAGAGAACCGGGGCGTTCGCGCAGCGGGCCGGACCGATCAAGGGTCCGGCGGCGCATCAGGTCATCGTCTGCCCGCCATTGGCGCTGAGGGTCGAGCCGGTGATGAAGCCGGCGTCATCGGATGCGAGAAAGACGACGCAGCGGGCGATTTCTTCCGGCTCGCCGAGGCGACCGACGGGAATGTGCGGCAGGATGTGCTTTTCGAGGACATCAGGGGCAATCGCGCGGACCATTTCGGTGCCGATATAGCCGGGACAGATCGCGTTGACCGTGATGCCTTTGCGCGAGCCTTCCTGAGCGAGGGCTTTGGTGAAGCCCAGATCACCCGCTTTTGCGGCGGAGTAGTTGGCTTGACCCGCCTGACCTTTTTGACCGTTGATCGAGGAAATGTTGATGACGCGTCCAAAGCTGCGGTCCCGCATCCCTTCCCACAAGGGGCGGGTCATGTTGAACAGGCCGTTCAGGTTTGTGCCGATAACCTCGTTCCACTTTTCGACGCTCATCTTATGGAACGCGCCGTCGCGGGTGATGCCCGCGTTGTTGACGAGGACTTCCACAGGGCCGAGATCGGCTTCAACTTTGGCGATGCCTTCGACGCAAGCGTCATAATCGGCGACGCTCCACTTGTAGACGGGAATACCCGTCTCGGTTTTGAAAGCGTTGGCGGCGTCATCATTGCCCGCGTAGTTGGCGGCGACGGTGTAACCCGCATCTTTCAGTGCCACACAAATCGCTGCACCAATACCGCGTGTTCCGCCTGTTACCAAAGCTACTCTAGCCATTCTTTCCCCCTCAAGGTTGGTGACGCGATTGCGTCGAAATCAATAAAATGCTGGGTTGCGACATATGCCGTCAGCATTTCAGATGGAACCATCTAAATCTATCACGAGATGAATCGCGCAGAAGCGCCGTATCATAAATTCACCGATCAAATGGCTGAATAATCGAATTATTACCCGAATTGGGGCATAGCTTAAAAAAAGAAACCTCAGGACACCGTGAACGTAAAAATTCAGTAACAATCGCGACAAACCGTCGCAAGTTCCGGTGTTTATGGTGATGCCCCGCCAAGGGCATCACCTTGTTTTATCTCAGGACAGTGCCGCTACGGCACGTTTGGTCATGACTTTGACCAGATGTGCCCGGTATTCCGGCGTTGCGTGCAAGTCGTTCGACATCATCGCCGCATCAACTGACACGCCATCAACCGCCGCCGCAGAGAAGTCTGACGACAGTGCCGCCTCAAGACCCGCATGACGGAAGACGCCATCCGCACCCGCGCCTGTCACGCCCACACGCACAGACCCGTCGCCCATTTTCGCGAGGAAAACGGAAGTCAGTGAAAAGCGTGAGGCAGGTTGCTCGAACTTCTGGTAAGTGGCCGCAACCGGGATCGGGAACTTGACCGCCGTAACGATTTCGCCCTCCTCCAACGAAGTTGTGTAGAGACCCTGGAAGAATTCCTCCGCCGCGATTTCGCGCTTGTTGGTCTCGACCGTTGCACCCAGCGCCATGACGGCGGACGGATAGCAGGCGGCGGGATCGTTATTGGCGACGCTGCCGCCAATCGTACCCCTGTTACGGACCTGCGGATCACCGATTTTGGAGGCGAGCGCCGTGATGGCGGGGATGGAAGATGCCACCTCCGCGCTGCCCGCGACGGTCCCGTGCGTGGTTCCCCCGCCGATAATCAGAAACTCACCGGCACGGCGAATGCCCTTCATCGAGTCGATCCCGGAGAGATCGACCAGGACCGAAGGCTGACTCAAGCGCTGTTTCAGCACCGGGATCAGGGTTTGTCCACCGCCGAGCGCTTGCGCGCCTTCGGTTTGGAGTGTCGCGACCGCACCGGCAAGATCGGCAGGGCGGGCAAGATCAAATGCGTACATGGTTCAATCCTTCCTTATTCTGCGGCTTGCTTGGCACTGGCGTTCTGGATGGTGGTCCAGACGTTCAGCGACGTTGCCGGCATGTCGATGTGATCGATGCCATAGCCCTTGATCGCATCAACTACAGCGTTGATGAGCGCAGGTGGGGAGCCGATGGCCCCGGCCTCGCCACACCCTTTAACTCCAAGCGGATTGTGGGTGCAGGGCGTGCCTTCAACGGTTTCGACCACGAAGTTCGGCAGATCAACCGCAAGCGGCATCGCGTAATCCATGAAAGAACCGCTGACCAGCTGGCCGTGTTCGTCATAGGCACAGTTTTCAAGCAGCGCTTGGCCGATACCCTGCGCGAGGCCACCGTGAACCTGACCCTCAACAATCATCGGGTTAACGATATTGCCAAAGTCATCGGAAGCGGTCATCGCCACGATTTCGACTTTACCCGTCTCCGGATCAACCTCGACCTCGCAGAGATACGATCCTGCGGGATAGGTGAAGTTTTTCGGGTCGTAGAACGCCGTTTCCTCAAGGCCCGGTTCGATTTCGTCGATCGGGTAATTGTGCGGCACGTAAGCGGCGAGAGAGATTTCCGCGAAGGCTTTCGCTTTGTCGGTTCCCGCAACCTTGTACTGACCATCCTCGAAGATGATGTCGCTTTCGGCCGCCTCCAACAGGTGAGCGGCGATCTTCTTGCCTTTGGCGACGACTTTATCGACAGCCTTCACAATGGCGGAGCCGCCGACCGCGAGCGAGCGCGAGCCGTAGGTTCCCATGCCGAACGGGATCTTATCGGTATCACCGTGGATGATCTCGATCTGGTCCGCCGGAATACCAAGCGCGTCGGAGACGACTTGCGCGAAGGTGGTCTCGTGGCCCTGACCGTGGCTGTGCGCGCCCGTCATTACGGAGACTGACCCGGTCGGGTTCACGCGGATGGTCGCCGCCTCATACAGACCCGCGCGCGCGCCGAGTGCGCCGACGAGGGCGGAGGGAGCGATGCCGCAAGCCTCAATGTAGCACGAAAGGCCGATACCGCGCAGTTTGCCACGGGATGCCGCTTCCGCACGGCGGGCTTCGAATCCGGCGTAATCCGCCGTTTCCATCACCGCGTTGAGCGTCGCGTCGTAATCGCCTGTATCGTATTGCAGCGCCACCGGCGTGTCATACGGGAAGGTGCGGATGAAGTTGCGGCGGCGGATTTCGGCTTGGTCGAGGCCGATTTCCTGCGCGGCTTTGTTGATGATCCGCTCCAGCAGGTAGGTGGCCTCAGGCCGCCCTGCCCCGCGATACGCATCGACCGGCACGGTGTTGGTGAACATCGCACGGACACGGGCGTGGACCATCGGCGTGGTGTACTGACCGGCCAGCAGCGTCGCGTGCAGCCATGTCGGCACACACGGAGCGAAGGTGGAAAGATATGCGCCCATATTGGCGTAGGTATCCGCGCGCAGGCCAAGGAATTTACCCTCAGCATCCATCGCCAGTTCCGCCTTGGTCACATGGTCACGGCCATGCGCGTCGGAGATGAAAGCTTCCGAGCGGTCGGCTGTCCACTTAACCGGACGGCGGATTTGTTTGGACGCCCAGGTGACGAAGGCTTCTTCGGCATAGTGATAGATTTTCGAGCCGAAGCCACCCCCCACATCCGGTGCGTAGACACGCAGCTTATGCTCTGGAATATTCAGCACAAATGCGCCCATCAGCAAGCGGATGACGTGGGGGTTTTGCGAGGTTGTGTAGAGCGTGTAGTGTTCGTCGTTCTCGTCATAGTCACCGAGGGCGCAACGCGGCTCCATCGGGTTGGCGACAAGACGGTTGTTGATGAATTCAAGCGTGGTGATGTGGTGCGCGTTCGCGAATGCCGCGTCTGTGCCCTCTTTATCACCCAACTCCCAATCGTAGCAGACGTTGTCAGGCGCTTCTTCATGCACCTGATGACCGCTGGTTTCAGCGGTGCGCATGTTCACGACCGCAGGCAGATCGGTCATATCAACATCGATCAGCTCGGCCGCATCGCGGGCCTGCTCATAGGTCTCGGCGACAACAACAGCGATGGGATCGCCAACATGGCGCACTTTACCGACCGCAAGGATCGGGTGCAGAGGCTCCTTCATCGGGTCGCCGTGCTTGTCAGTGATTTGCCAGCCGCACGGCACACCGCCGAGGCCCGCCGCCGTGATGTCCTCACCCGTGAAGACGCGGATCACGCCCGGAGCGGCCGATGCCGCAGCGGTATCGACGTTGTTGAGCGTCGCGTGCGCAAGTGACGAGCGCAGAATGTAAGCGTAGGTTTGGCCGGGGCGGTTCATATCATCCGTGTAACGGCCCTTGCCTTTGAGAAAGCGCGTGTCCTCGCGCCGGACGACTGATGCGCCTATTCCACCATCTTTTGGCATGTTTTCAGCTCCCTGTGCCGGAGTCTCCGGCTTTTGTTTTTAGCGCGTCTTCCGCGCATTATCCTGATCGTGCGCTCAGATGAGCGAAGGGCGGTTACTCAGCCGCCTGCGCGGCGCCAGCCATCGTTGCGGCAGCGGATTGAACCGCTTTGACGATGTTGTGGTAGCCTGTGCAGCGGCAGATATTGCCCTTGAGCCATTCACGGATTTCGGCTTCGCTCGGCGCAGCATTGACCTTGAGCAACTCGGATGCGGACATCACCATGCCGGGGGTGCAAAAACCACATTGCAGACCGTGGTGTTCCTGGAAAGCGGCTTGCAAAACATTGAGTGTGCCATCGTTATTTTGCACGCCTTCAATGGTTGCGATTTGCGCGCCGTCACACGCCTGCGCAAAAACCGAGCAGCTTTTGACCGACTCGCCGTTTACGTGAACCACGCACGCGCCACACTGTGACGTATCACAACCCACATGCGTACCGGTGAGTCCCAACTCGCCCCGGATGAAGTCTACCAGCAAAGTGCGTCCTTCGGCTTCACCCGAATGCTCCTTGCCGTTGACCGTCATTGTTATTTTAGCCATTTTTCCTCCGTTTGTTGCGCGCTCTGTGGCGCGCTGATGGTGATCTATTGTCACTTGTCTGGTGGTGTTTTGGTGTCGTTATGTGAACAAAATGAACAGCAGGATCAGAACGACAACACCGATAATCCACATGTACCACGGGTAGCCCATCGGCCCAGGTGAGGGGTTTTTCGCCTCCTCCGCCGCGAGACCTTTTCCGGCAGTCCATGCATCCGAGGCCGCATTTCCGGCCTCCGAGGCAGCTTGCGAGGCGTTTTCGCGGGCTTCGCCCCACTCGCGCGCGGCAACATCGGTCTGCCCGCGCAGCTTTGCTTTTGCCGCATCCACGGCATCGCCGACCGCGTCTCCGGCCTCCTCCGCAGCGCGCCCGGCATGGGTTTTTGCTTCGCTCCAAGCCGCTTTTTCATCGATACTACTTCCCGCAGCGATGACTTTTTCTTTGGCCGTTTCGTGCAAATCATCAAGCGTATCGCCTGCCCGTGCCGCAAACCCGCTGGCCGCCGCCGCCGCAGCGCCAGCCGCCGCAACAGCCGCCCCTTTGGCAACATCGCTGAGATCGCGGGCCTCACCCGCCGCCTCAGTGGTATCGACCGAAGCGGATGGTGTTACAGTGCTTGTCGTTGTCGGAATGCCGTCTGCCGCGTCCTTTGCCGAAGTAAAGACGCTTTCAACAGTTTCAGATGCTGCAACGACCGACTCCGCCGGACCGCCTTCCACCGAAGAAATATCGATGTCCATGTCGTCAACGTCTAAAAGATCAGCACTGGTGTCAGCGGTATGTGACATGATTGTCGAGGAAGCTTCCGATGCAGTTCCCGCCACATGTTCTGTTGTTGAGCGAACCGTTTCGGTAACATTCGCGGTGACAGCGGCAACACCTTCGTTCATAATTTCATGCGGTCCGCCATCTACGGAAGCCATATCAATATCATCTATACCTGCATCGGTAGCGTCTGACATCGAACCCGCCGCACGATTAGTGCCGGTGGTCATGTTAACACTTGTTTCCCGGACAGCTTCTACTGGACTGCCTGCGCTGGAGGCTGCCATCCCCGCAACTGCGGCCGCACCACCCGCTATTGCGGCGGTATGAGCGACTGATGATGAGGCACTGCTGCCACCATTTGCCGATATATGCGACGAAGTCGAACCAGTATGCGAAACCGTTGCGCCCGCACCGGAACCATCCTCCACAATACCCTTGAAATTATCGAAGAATTTGTCCGCCATTCCCCGCGCAACCCCATCAATCAGGCGTGACCCCAGCTGCGCCAACTTACCCGCAACTGATGCCTCGGCGTCGTAGGAAAGTTGTGTACCGCCTTCAACGTCGGTCAACGTAACATCTGCGCCACCTTTGGCCATACCCGCTACACCGCCCTTGCCCTCACCGAACAGCCTGAGACTTTGACCCTCGATAATATTGGAAAGCTCGACCGCCCCTTTGAAAGTCGCGGAAACAGGCCCGATACGTTGCTTAACCACCGCCTCGAACTGCGTGGGGCTGCTCCGCACCATCTCCTCGCAGCCGGGAATACACTGCTTCAAAATCTCAGGATCGTTAATCGCCGCCCATACGGTTTGACGATCTGCCGCAATAATTTGCGTTCCGCTCAATTTCATATTCTTCTCTCCCTGTCGCGCGCGCTGTGTAAGGAATGCTTTAGACAGCGTTCACGCAAACCTATAACGACGATCTCGCGCCGTCCCCCTACACATTGTGAGAGACCTAGATTAGCATTGCAACGAGAATCGCGCGCGATGCTTCCGTCCCCCCGACATTGGACAGGGGAATGCGCTCAGGTCAACATCGGCAGAAGCCGCTTGGAAGTGATATATGGTGAAGCTTAGCTATCTGCATGAAATTACTACGATTTGTTTTCAGTACAGGGTACTGTAAATGATTGTCGTTCATGGCCGCCTCACCTCCAGCAACGTGCAACCGGTCCTGTGGCTTATTAACGAGCTGGGTTTGGACTATGAGCGCCGGGATGTGGGCGGCGTGTTTGGCGGCGCGAACACACCGGAATTCCTGAAAATGAATCCGATGGGCCGAATTCCGGTCATCCAGGACGGCGCACTTACGCTGTTTGAGAGTCAGGCGATCTTGCGTTATCTGGCCGCAGAATACGGGCAAGGGGCGGTGTGGGCGGATTCAGCGTCGGAACGCGCTAGGATCGATCAGTGGATGGAATGGGCGAAGACCTCCGTAGCGCCGAATGTGGTTTATCGGATTTTTTGGCAGTTGGTACGAACGCCTTCGGCGGTGCGCAAACTTGATGACCTGCACCAGGGTATCGAAGAGACCAAAAAAGTGATGCTGATCGCAAATCATAGACTATCCGAACATAAATGGCTCGCCGGGGAGCATATATCTCTGGCGGATTTCAGTTTCGCGGCAAGTCTTTTCCGCTATTTCACGCTTGATTTTGATAAGGCGGATACGCCTCATCTTAACGCTTATTATGAGCGTCTGACACTGCGCGAAGCTTACCGGAATAACGTGATGATACCATATGACAGCCTGCGTGTTGAAGGCGCTTAGACGATCCTGAACGATATAAGGATCATTCCGGATAGTCTAACTTCTTGTTTTGGCGCGTTTTCCGAGTCGGGCAATGAACCCATTGCCCTTGATAACGCTCCAGGGCGATTTCGAGCAAGGTGGAAACACCTTGCGACCCGGAAATCGCGCCAAAACAAGAGATTATAGCGTTTTGTGTGCATCAAGAATTGTACAAAACGCTGTAAGCGTCATACTTTCGGGCGATCAAGCGGAAATACGTCAGTAACAGCCGTATAATCCATATACCCAAGTCGCGCCAATGGATTGAATTTTAATACATCCAACACGCCATCGACAATCAATTCATCGGCGATATGTATGCCGATAACCTCACCAAAAACAACATGCGCTCCACGCATTCCTTTCTTGCCGGGCATCCCAAGATCGATGTGATGACGACACTCCAACGCTATGGGCGCATCAGCAATGCGGGGTGGTGCAACAAGAGATGACGGTGCTTTTTCCAACCCCGCTTGCTTGAATTCATCAACATCAGAAGAAAAAGCCCCGGAGGAAATATTCATCGCATCGCGCATTGAATAAGGGACGATATGTACGACGAACTCTCCGGTCGTCAGGATGTTCGAGAGCGTATCCTTGCCAAACCGCCCCGGAGCGGGCGAGCTTGAGATCATCACCATAGGAGGATCATCGCTTACCGCGTTGAAATAACTGTAAGGTGCGAGATTGGCGTTCCCGTCAGTATCGAGCGTGGAAACCCATGCGATCGGTCGGGGTGTGACGATCGCTTTAAACGGATTATGAGGCAGACCATGCCCGTCTTTTGGTTCGTAAAACATCAACCAATCCAATAAGTTAGGTGTGGGATATTAATCCAACGCGAATGCGAGAGCCTTAAGGTATCCGCTTTCCGGCAGAGCGGGATGCACCGGGTGATCCGCCCCGGCGCGCCCTGAATAAATCAACCGTGCGCGGCGCCCGGCCTTCTGAAACATCCGCGATGCGGCAGCGCGCAGGGCATCTGGGCTGACTGCGTGCGAACATGAGCAAATCATCAAAATGCCCCCTTCCTTCACGAGGGGCATGGCGAGGCGGACTGTACGCTCATACGCCCGAACGCCCGCCTCCAACGCTTCCTTACGGGGCGCAAATGCGGGGGGGTCGCAGACCACAATGTCAAAACGCGCAGCGGCCTCGGCCAAGGCTCTCATACCGTCAAACGCATCTGATTGCCGCAGATCAAGGCGCTCATGCACACCCATCTCTTGCGCCGCCTTTGCCGCCAGCGACAACGCCTTCTCCGAACTGTCGATGGCCGTCACAGCGGACGCACCCGCCCCCAGCGCGGACAGCGCGAACCCGCCTGTATGCGTAAAAACGTCCAGCACTTCGGCGTCTTTAGACAATCCGGCGATAAATTTGTGGTTCGGGAATTGATCAAAATAAACGCCGGTTTTCTGGCCCGCTTCAATATCCGCATACAAATGCCCTTGCTCGGTATCGATACGAACGGCACTTGATACCGTGCCTTTAACAACCTCGCGCCCTCCGGCCAATCCTTCCTGAGACCGCCCGCGAGAGTCACGGTTTACAATGATGGTGTCGGGTGAAAGTAACGTCTCAAGCGATTGAATAATATCGCTGATATGCGCCTCCGCCCATGCGGTGTTCGGCTGAATGACCAGCAATTCATCCATCCGGTCTATGACCAAACCGGGCAGGCCATCGCCCTCACCGTGGGACAAGCGGTAGAAAGGACGCGAGAATAAGCGTTCCCGAATTCTCAAAGCACCGGATAAACGCTGCCCGATCCAAGCCGCATCGATCACCGCATCACTCGCCCGGTCAAGCTCACGAACCGCAATGCCCGATCCGGCGTTGAGCGCCACGACCCCCACAGGAATACGTTTTGCGTCCTCAAGAATGACCATAGAGCCAGCAGGAAGCTTTGACGTACGCCGGTCGAGAACAAGCTCGTCCTTATAGACCCACGGGTGGCCGCCAAGATACGCCTTTCCCTTATTGGGCCGTAATCTGACGACGGGATAAAGTGTGGTTGATGTCTCTGTCAGCGTACTGCTCCTCAAATATCAGCAATCACCTATGCCAAGCGGAGGAATGGCGCAACCGTCAGGGCGCGGGTGCGAGACGAAGGGTGTACTCGACCTCCCCCACAGCACCCGGACGAAACAAGCCTTGAAACTGCCATTCAAGAACCGAAGCGGGAAGATCGGGCGAAATCAGCGCACCCAACGGCTCCGGTGCAATACGCACATTCACTGATTCAGCTATAAGCTCCGTTCTTGCGGCAACCGCGTCTCTGATTACGATGCGCTCTACTTGGCCTTTGCCTGTATTTGAGAAACCAATTCTAACGACGACGCACTCGCCGGGCAGAATATCTTTACCCGATTCAAAAAGCGCATCTTGAGCGGTCTCATCTGAAAGCACACCATTACAATTGCGGTCCACCGCCATGCGCTTCTCGGTGGAAATTTCTGCGTTAGACCCTGCGCCTCCCGTTGTGACAAGGCGGACGCGGGCCGTAAAGCTGCGCCCGTCATCGGTCAAAACCACCGCTCGGACACTGGTTGTATCTGTCCAGCCAAGCGGCAGGTCTGTTGCGGTGCTTGCTTTGAGGAGGAGCGAAACCGTCTCCCCACCGGCAATACGCGCACCATCAATCCAGGGCATGAACGTGTCATCCGTTGCGCGCCGTAAAATTTTCCACAGTAACCGCGAGGAACTGCTCGTATCCAGCGACAGCGTGTAAGCGCCCAACTGCGCTGGAACTTCGAGTGTTAATCTATGCTCGGTTTCACCGGCTGCGTTGATCTTAAGCGCAGCAGGGCTTCCCAAATTCACAGCGGGCACTTGCAGCCGGAGAGCCGGGGCGGTTTTTGCGGGATATATGCGGGCATCGTCGCTTAAGTTACTTGCAACAGGAGCCAACGACAGCGCTACTTCTGCAAAATCAGTCTGTCCGGTCCAGTCGGGTTCAATAGTGCCACCAATGTCAACACCGAGACAGCTTTCCGGTGGCAATGGCATATCCGAAGGAAGCGAAGCATTGGCGATGTTGCCTTCAAAACTGACATCCCGTTCGACAGAAGATCTTTGCTCCGCAACCAATTCCGCGACAAACCCGTTTCGAACGACATCCAACGGAATAAGAAATGGCTGGATGATCTGTTCATTTCGCGAGAACCTTTCAGGCAGATTCACGCTTAAACGAACATCATAGGCGTCGCTGTCACCGTAATTGCAGGCCATCCCGACCAGTGTCAGCACTTCACCGGACTGTAACGTTCTATCGTCATCGAGCGTGAACAGTTTAATAACAACATTCGGCTCAACAATCAGCACTTGCACTGTGTCGAATGAAGAGGAAATGCGGGTTTCGTATGCGAGTGTCTCAACAGAAATATCGACAACTCTATTTTGCTGCAACTCAGGATCATTCGGAAACAAAAGATCAAAACTTGCACTCCATTGGCGTTGGACGCCGCTGAATTTACTCTTATCCTCCAGATTAATCGGCATCTGGAAAGTGGACCACAATCCGTCAGTTTTAACATCGAAATCACTTTCCGTGTCGTATTCGACGGCGTCTTGGTCCGCGACTTGAACGACAGCAGATTTCATCTGAAAGGGTGCGGGACCAATAGGAGCGCCCGTGAGTGCGTCCACAATCCGCGCAAGAACGCGAACACCTCCCTTGTATCGTCCACGCGGAAAAGTACCGGATGCTCTGACCTTCACACTGCCGCCGATTGAGGTTGTAATATCAGCATCGGCCGCAGCGGTCGTATCTGAAATCGAAATGGTCGGGTTATCAAACCCCTCCATACGAAGCGGCATTGAGTGAAAAAGGCTTTCCCCCAGAGATTTATCTTCCATGATGACGGTAAAGCTGGTCTGTCCGTCAATTAATGCGTCCGGGCGCAATGTGGCGCGCAGGCTCACCTCAATCTGTTCTCCGGACTCAATACGGGAGGCAATAGGCACACCTTTATGGCAGGGTGTCGTCAGGGAGGTTCCCCCGGAACTGATTTCAACAGTACCACAGTCGAATGCCTCAGGGTTGCTAAGCGTAATACGCGGGGAAATCAGGGGCCGATCACCCCTGTTCTCTATCATATACCGCATATCCAGCATATCACCCGGCTTGAGCGGCGACGTTTCCGGTGACACCATTTTTACAAAAGGCAGCGGCCCGCTTATGACTTTGTCCCAGCCGGACCGCGCGAGCACAACGCCCTCGTTCAGCACTGACAGGCCCGCCGTAAGCTGACGCCATTCGCGGACCGCCTCAATGGAAGACGTTGGATCGGCGTCTTTGAGATTAGTGTTTAATCCGATAGTAAAGGTCCGATCTTTCACCGCAGCCCCAGCATCCACGATACAAGCCCCGAAATCGATCACGATAACAGTATCTTTGACCGATGAATTGACCGTATTCTTACAATCAACTGATGCGGCTGCGGTAACATCAACAGGCATGATCGGTGTCAATGCCTGCGGCAGGTTAAGGCTAAAGGACAGCGCGGAAAACGTGCCCCCCGGTAGGGTAATCGCCGCCACAAAACGGGGCGGGTTTACCGCCGATACAGGTTCTTGATTGGAAGCTGAAAATAACAATTCAGGCGCACGGAATTTTAACGGGAATATTCCCTTTGTCCGTCGTGGCTGACTACTCTCGCCTTCCAAAAGCGTTGTACCTGCCGAGACAGACAAATATCCCGATGTTCCGGGAACCAGAGCACCAGACATTTTAAAAACGACGCGGCGGCGTAACATTTCGCCGGGATCTAACCGCTCCCCTGCACCCAACATCCGCCACACTGCGCCCTGACGTTCAAAGCGCTGAAAGCCTTCGGCGGCTTCATCTTTTTCGTCATTGAAATCATTGTCGGTTTTGTCTTCAACAGGATCGAGCAAAGATACTGAGCCTGAGGTCAGAACAGCGATCCGGCGCACGGCAATAGGATTCGGGCCGTCATTTCTGATAAGAAATTCCGCCGTGACGATTTCACCAACCTGAAAATCACCTTCCCGCTCCGTACCATCGACTGTCAGCGTGATGAGTGAAACGGATATATCAGACAGGGACTGCTCATCTTGCGCGAATACCTGCGTACCGCAGATCAGGGCGAAAATCATCATCAAGGTACGAAAAAGGGCGCTCATGCCAGAGAACATAAAGCCCCTTTCAGTTTTCAACAACGTACCTTTTCGTAGATCACCCCAGATCGGAGAGTGCGTCCTTGTCACAAGCTGAAATGAGCCAGTTCCAGAGGTATGTGCCATAAGATCTGAAACAGAAAACTTCAAAAGTGTCAGGCATTTCGGCCGTCATAACGATACCGGTCGCAACGGTTGCAATGCGTGTGCGGCGTATGTCACCCGCACCGAAATGCCCCCTCGCCAAATCAATCGGAGCGCCTTTACCGAGAGCATATCGCGCCTTTTCGCCCGACAGCCGGAAAACGGCCCTTGCGTCCGAGACATTGACAGCCAGCATATGCGCCCCGCCGGCTTTGTCGTTCAGCGAGGTAACCAGATCATCCGCTTCGGTATAGCTGCCGAACAGCATCAGCTCATCCGGCGACATCCATAAAAGGCTGTTCTCACCAGCAAAAGTCGCCTTACGAACAGCCGGGATCGTGCAGCCTGATACCGCTTCGACCGCGTTGACAAGCGTAGCATCCGCAAGGTCGCCACGTATCGTAATCATCGCGCGTAGCGGCATTGCCTCAAGCTGTACACCCAAAGCATCGGCTGCGGTGCTGTAACCTGGCGCGCGGGCCAGTGCTTTGTTTACGTTAGACATTTTGCCGCGCCCCCTCTTCGTCATAAAATACAGGTGATGCAATCACCGCTTGGGCATCTGTTTTCGCATCGATGCCGATGGTCACTGTCTGGCCCATCATCGATTGCCCTCCCTCGATCAACGCCATCGCTATCGAGCGTTTCAGGGTCGGCGAATAGTAGGTTGATGTGACGTGACCGATGGCGCGCTTACCATCGGCTGACATCGCATGAGCGCCATCGGGCAACACGGTCTTCGGATCAGTTGTCAGCAAACCGACAAGCTGCTTGCGGCCCTCACGGGTCAAATCAGATCGCATCATTGCCCGTTTGCCGATGAAGTCCTCTTTTTTCTTGGAAACAGCCCAACTCATCCCGACATCATGCGGCGTCACTGTGCCATCTGTTTCATCCCCTACGACGATGAACCCTTTTTCGGCCCTTAAGACGTGCAGCGCCTCCGTTCCATAGGGACCAACACCCAGATCACCGCCTTTTGAGATGAGCATTTCCAAAAGTGCCAGACCATAGGATGCGGGCGTTGCAACCTCAAAAGATAACTCACCAGAGAACGAGATACGGAATATCCGAACGGGCAATCCATCAAGAACACCGTCTGCAAAGCTCATAAACGGCAATGCGTCGCCCGACAGATCAATGTCACCGTCAAAACGCTCCAACAGTTTGCGGGCATTCGGTCCGGCTACGGCGAATTGCGCCCATTGTTCCGTGACGTTGGCGGTGTAAACTTTGAGGTCAAACCACTCTGTTTGCAGCCATTCTTCCATCCACGCGTGAACCCGGTCTGAGCCGCCGGATGTGGTGTGGCAAAGGAAGGTTTCATCGTCCAAACGCGCCACAACACCGTCATCCATAAGGAAACCGTTGTCATTGCACATCAAGCCATAGCGGCATTTGCCGATCTTCAGGCCGGACATCATGTTGGTGTACATCATGTCGAGGAACTTTCCCGCATCCGGTCCTTTGACGATGATTTTGCCCAGCGTTGAGGCATCGAGCAGCCCGACCGCCTCACGGACCCGTGCGATTTCGCGGTGAATAGACGCTTCGCGCCCTTCGTTGCCTTGCTGATAGCGATAGGGGCGACGCCAGTCACCGACCGGTTCAAATTCGGCGTTTTGCGACGCGTGCCAGTCGTGCATCACCGTCTCGCGCACGGGCTTGAACAGAATGCCCTTCTCCCGTCCCGCAATCGATCCCATTGAAATCGGCGTATAGGGTGGCCGGAATGTGGTTGTTCCAACATCTGGCATCGCTTTACCCAACGCATCTGCAAGGATTGCGTGACCATTGATATTGGACAGC
This sequence comes from uncultured Neomegalonema sp., assembly GCA_937944035.1. Lineage (GTDB taxonomy): Bacteria > Pseudomonadota > Alphaproteobacteria > Rhodobacterales > Rhodobacteraceae > JAHDDY01. Next base: position 19,125 of record CALDZQ010000143.1, read on the forward strand.
TTTCCCTGATCGGTCGCCATGCCGAGCGTGGTATAGCGTTTCGCGTGTTCCACGGACTCGTATCCCTCACGCGCGGCAAGGCGAATATCTGCGACGGTCACATCGTTCTGATAATCTAGGAAGTGCTTGCCGCCATAGGCAGCTTTGCCCTCGGTTGGCGTGAACCAAATCGGCTGCATCGGTTGTTCGGCGACTGCAATAACGCCCGGAACCGTCGCGTCGGCCTTCATGCCGATGGTTGAGAGTGCCCCGCAGGCCGCCTCGCTTGAGCTTTTCAGTACCGCCTCAGTCTGCAACGCGCCATTCGCGCCTCCGGCCGCGTAGACGAAACCTTCGCCGGAACCGTCCGTAGGGCGGAATTGCGCGTCCGGACGGTACATCGCCAGCTTTGCATCCCAGATCACCTTGCCGCCCGAATGGCTGTAAAGGTGAACGACGGGCGACCAACCACCCGCCATAGCGACGCAATCACACTCGATTGTATCACCGAGCGGCGTATCGTCTTGGCCTGACATCAAAGAAACCGTTTTGATCGAGCTGACACCCGACTTTGAGCCAACGACTTTACCAACACCGGTAGCGGGCATCACTTTGATACCGGCCGCACGAACTTGCTCGACCAGCAAGCCGATCGGATCTTCACGCACATCCAGTACAGCGGCCACCTTATAACCCGCAGCGTTCAGAGCGAGCGCGGTGCGGTAGCCATCATCACCCACGGTGTAAACAACCGTATTCTTGCCCGGTGAAACGCCCCAGAGCTTGACGTAATCGCGAACGGCGCTCGCCAGCATCACACCGGGCATATCATTGCCGTAAAACGCAATCGGACGCTCGATCATGCCCGTGGCTGCAATAATTTGCTTTGTCCGCACCCGCCACAGACGGTGACGCGGTCCCGCGCCTTTACGATCATCCGTCCGGCGCTCATACAGCATCGTGTAGCCGTGATCGTATGCAGCCGATGCACAGGTGTTCAGGCGGATGGTGACGTTCTCCATCGCTTCAAGCGCGATAATCTGCTCGGCAACCCAGGCAACAGCGCTCTTTCCATCGATTTCAGCGTCATCATCAACGAGCATCCGACCGCCAAGCCGTTCGGTCTGCTCGACCAGCATAACACGCGCACCCGCCTCGCCCGCCTTACGCGCAGCAAGCAAGCCTGCGATGCCGCCACCTGCGACCAGCACGTCGCAGAAAGCGTATTGATGCTCATAAGTGTCGGGATCGGCTTCGGTCGGCGCGCGGCCAAGCCCTGCGATGTTGCGGATGACAGGCTCGAACAGGTGTTTCCACGCCACACGGGGATGGATGAAGGTCTTGTAGTAAAAACCCGCCGGGTAAAGCTTTGACGCCAGAGCATTCAGAACTCCCACATCGGTGCTGAGGGATGGAAAACGGTTCTGGGAAGTCGCCTCCAAGCCTTCAAACAAGGGCACTTGCGTCATCCGCACATTCGGCTCATGCGTCGGTCCGGACCCAAGATTGACGAGCGCGTTCGGCTCTTCAGGGCCGCTCGTGACAACACCACGCGGACGGTGATATTTATACGAACGGTTGACCAACTTTACGCCATTAGCGAGCATCGCAGACGCGAGCGTGTCGCCCGCAAAGCCCTGATAGGTTTTGCCGTCAAATTTGAACGATACGGATTTGGTACGGTCGATCAGCGAACCGCCTTCAGCCAAACGGGTCATGCGGATGTCCTTTCGGCGATGCGGTCGAGAATGGCTTGCGGCGGGGTCAGTTCGTCGGCCTTGTAAACACCATATATTTCAAGCGTATAGGTGTGTCGCGCCATATGGAACCACTTGCCGCAGCCGAACGCATGTCGCCACCGCTCCAAATGCACGCCGCGCGGGTTTTTGCGGTCGAAGAGATATGTGGACCATTCTGCATCGCTGCAATCAGGGCCGGGGCGCGTGATATGCGCCTCGCCACCAGCGGCAAACTCGGTTTCTTCGGCCTCAACGCCGCAGCATGGGCAGTGGATCAACAACATATTTTAAAGTCCCGCACGAAAATCCGGCCTCGCCGGACGCATCACGATTGTTGCGCTATGGCTTATCGCGCATTCTAAGGAGAGTGCAAATCCGTCAGACTGTCGCTCCTTCGCGACAGAGCTACTTTCGGGCGTTGGGGAAGAACAGTTGCTGACCCTGACGTCTGTAAGCGCCGATTGCGCTCTGACCCGTCTCTGACAGCAACCAATCGATGAACGCTTGGCCTTCCTCCGCCTTTACTGAAGGGCATCGTTCACCATTCACAAGGATGACCCCGTATTGATTAAACAGCGCATTATCGCCTTCAAAAACGATTTTGTGATCTGCTTTATTTCCGAAGGCGATCCACGTCGCGCGGTCGGTCATGGCATATGCATTCATGCCGATGGCAATATTCAGCGTCGCACCCATTCCTGAGCCGGTTTCGCGATACCACGTCCCGCTGGCTTGCGTCGGATCAACGCCAGCCATCTGCCAAAGTGCCATCTCTTTTTTATGTGTGCCGCTGTCATCGCCGCGCGAAGTAAAGACGAAATCCCCTGATTCCAGCTTATCAAAGGCTTTGCTAACGGTTTTCGCATCGGACAGTCCCGCCGGATCATCATGTGGCCCGACAATCACAAAATCATTATACATAATATCGGAACGGCTGACCCCTGCCCCATCGGCAACGAACTTCTCTTCGGCCGCCTTCGCATGAACCAGCAACACATCCCCATCACAGTTGCGGGCATTCATAATCGCCTGACCTGTACCCACCGCAACGACCCGCACAGCAATCCCGGACGCGGCGGTAAATTCGGGCAGAATGGAATCGTATAAACCTGAGTTTTGGGTGGATGTGGTTGATTGCACGATGATGAACGGTTCTGCGGCACTTACACGCGCAGCGGTAATTATCAGTGTCGCAGCCAAAATCGGTAATCTCATGCGTAAACTCCGAAAGTCATAGGAACAATTCCCCCGCAAGATACGCAGATGCGGCGGCGGAAGTGGGATTTTCGAAAAAGCGTTTTGCAGATGCTTTTTCAACCATTTTCCCGCGATGCATGAACCTGATGTCATCTGCGAGACGCTTTGCCTGCCCACGGTCATGGGTAACGATCACAACGGTCGCCCCATCGTCGGCGGCCTTGCGGACCAGCCGTTCGATCGCTTGCGTGGCCTGCGGATCAAGGCTTGCCGTCGGTTCGTCCAACAGCAACAGCTTTGGACGCGCCGCCAGCGCACGCACCATTGCCACCCGTTGCTGCTCTCCTCCCGATAAAGCCCGCGCCGGATTATCAGCGATGAGGCCCAACCGTCCCAGCTCAAGCAATTCAGCCACCCGCCGCGTCCTTTGTCGCCTCGGCACACCGTAGACCTTCAACGCATGACGTAAATTACCGCGCACAGAGCGACGCAAGAGAACCGGACGTTGAAACACTATAGAGACATCGAGGGGCGCACGCATCTCTCCGGCATAGCTCATCTCACCTGCATCGGGTTCAATCAATCCGGCTATGACACGCAGAGCCAGGCTCTTGCCCGCCCCGTTCGCCCCCATAACAGCCGTGATAGCACCCGCTCGAATATCCAAAGACAGCGCATCCAAAACCGCAGCACCGCCTCTTGTGAGTGTCACCTCGTCAAGGGTCAGAAGCGTTGCTTCATCAGGCTGCACGGCCTTTACCAGCTCAAGCATAGGCCAATCGCTCCGCTGTGCGCCGGAAGCCCATCAAAGTGGCGTTCAGTGCGATGGAAAGCGCCATCAGAATGATACCTAGACCCAAAGCCAGCGCCAATTCACCTTTCGAGGTTTCCAATGCTATGGCCGTCGTCATCACCCGTGTCACATGATTGATGTTGCCTCCCACGATCATTACAGCGCCGACCTCTGCCAGCGCACGACCCAATCCCGCCAATGCCGCAGTCATAAGCGCATACCGCGCATCCCAAAGCAGTGTCAGCATTTGCGACAAACGCCCTGCGCCCATTGAGCGCAGTAATTCGTCGTATTCGAGGTTCATATCCTCGATGACCTGTCGCGTCAGCGCGGCAATTATGGGCGTGACGAGTATCACCTGTGCAATCACCATCGCCGTGGGCGTATAGAGAAGGTTCAGCACCCCTAACGGCCCTGCGCGTGAGAGCATCAGGTAGACGCCGAGACCAACGACCACCGGTGGCAAACCCATGAGCGCGTTAACCAGCACTACAAGTGTTCCACGCATCGGAAACCGCCCAACTGCCAGCACCGCTCCCAATGGAAAACCGATCAGACAGGCCACAAAAACCGCCGTCAATGTCACCTGCAAAGACAGCCCTATAATCTCGACCAGATCCGGATCAAACCCGACGATCAGATTAAAGGCAGCACGAAAGGCGGTTCCGATTTCTAACATCGCCAGAAACTACAGTGTTCACGCAGCCGCATCAATATGACAAGCGCTGCGCTCGGCGATCAACTCTGCGCTATCGCCTCCTTTGAAGAAAGCCTGAAACTTCCCGTCAGCGCCCATCAGAAAGATTTGGCTTGAGTGATCCATAGTGTAGCCATCCGGAAATTCGGGATCATTGACACGCTTGTAATACACCCGATACGCCTTGGCCGCTTGCGCAACCTGTTCCTCTGTTCCGGTTAAACCGATGAGGCTTTCACTGAAAAACGGAATATATTCAGACAGCAGCTCAGTTGTGTCGCGTTGAGGATCAACAGTTACAAAAACCGGTTTCACATCACGCTTATCGTCTTTGTTGAGTATCTCTGCGGCCGCCGCCATATCCGCCAATTCAGTCGGGCAAATATCCGGGCATGTTGCAAAGCCGAAATAAACCAACGTCGGAGAGCCGAGAAAATCTTTCTCGGTCACTTGCTGGCCCAGATGCGTCGTCAGAGTGAATGGCCCGCCGATGGTCGCACCCGCAAGTCCGCCCGGACACGCTTTCGCGTTAGGCGCTGCACCACCCAAAGCGAAATAACTCGCTGTTCCGATAGCGACGATTGCAATAGACGCACCGATAGAAACCAAAGCCTTGTGGACCATAACCCGCTCCTGACATACCTTAACAGGGCGATAGCCTAAACCGGCTGTCCGGGACAATCTGCCAAATCGTCACTTTAAAGTCATCCACGATCAAGTTGATCCATAGAGCGTCCGGAGAATGTCAACAATGGCCACGATGGCGCATGAGCAAGACACGACAACACACGACCAACTCTCCGTTGATATGACCCAACGGCACTGGTTGCGGGCGCAGACATTGCGATCCCTGCGCTGGATGGCGATTGTGGGTCAGTTGATTACGATTTTCGTGACCGATTTGGTGCTGGGGTACAACTTGCCCTTGCTTCCCTGCGTCTTGGCGATCTTGTGTTCGGTGTGTTTCAACATCGTTACCGCCATGACCATGCCGACAAACGCCCGTTTGTCTGATCCGATTGCCCTGCTGTGGCTGATCTACGATATGTTGCAACTTGCTCTATTGCTTGCGCTTACCGGAGGGTTGAGCAACCCTTTTTCGCTGCTTTTCATCGCCCCCGCTACCGTTGCCGCAGCGGCGTTGACCGGATCAAGTGCGCGGTTTGTTGTCGGTTTTGCAATCCTGCTGATCTTGATATTGGAAGTCATTCACCTGCCGCTGTCTCACCCCGAACGCGGTGTGCTGGAGTTGCCGGGAACATACCGCCTTGGTGTGGGGTGCGCGCTTTTGGTCGGCGTCGCTTTCATCGCGATTTACGTCAGGCGTGTTGCTGACGAGGCGTTCGGTATGTCTCAGGCACTGTCCGCGACACAACTTGCCCTCGCCCGTGAACAACGCTTATCGGCCCTAGGCACGATGGCTGCGGCAGCCGCCCATGAATTGGGAACCCCGCTCGCAACAATCGCGCTGACGGCGCGCGAGGTTGAGCGTTCACTGCCCAAAGGGACAGATGAAGCAGAGGACTTGGGACTAATTCTTCAACAAACCGCCCGTTGCCGGGATATTTTGGCCCAAATGTCACAGCTCCGAAAACAAGACATGGAGCATATCCGCACCGCCCCACTGTTATCGATTTTGGAGGAAGCCGCCGGCCCTCACGAACATACCGGCAAGAGAATAGAATACTTCATCGACGGAGAGATCGTTGACGATCACAACATTCCTTCGCCAGAAGTTGAAAGACGGCCTGAGATTATTCACGCCCTGCGCAATCTGATCCAAAACGCCGTCGATTTCGCGGATTCTGTCGTTTGGATTGAAATTGTCGATCAAATTGAGCGTCTGACAGTTCGGATCCAAGACGACGGCCCCGGATTTTCAAACGATGTCCTCAACCGCCTTGGCGATCCGTTTCTGACCACCCGGCGCGGTCGTAAAGCGCGCGAGGGGGGATATGAAGGCATGGGGCTTGGACTTTTCATTGCCAAGACACTCCTCGAGAGGCGGGGCGCAACGATTACATTCTCAAATCAACAGAACGACGAAACCAACCTACCCGGCGCATTGATCGAGATAACCTGGACCCCCGATGCGATGGAAACAGCCGACAGCCCGCTCAACCTTGAAGCGACAGTCTCAAGACTGGGTAATTTCGGCTGGTAAATTCCAATCCGACACCCTATTAATTGGACAGGAAACAGTGAATGGTCCCAATCGGATGCCACGCTTAAGCGTTTATTCTTTCTTAATATTTTTATCCGTGAGCGTCTTGCTTGTTGCGGGCGCTTCCCTCATCGGCAACGCACTTGCCGATATGTCCGCAAATGGCAGGCTTTACCCCTCGCTGGTTGTGTTGGGGGCAGCAGGATTACTCTGCTATTTGGGGTATCGATATTTCCGACAAGTTGAAGATTTGCGCTCGGAAACCGTCACGATTAAACGAAATCATGTTCAGGCTCAGGATACGCTGAATGCGATCCTTTTGGAGCGCTCGGACGGCGCAATTATCTGGGCTGAAAACGGGTTGAAAACGGCTGCCGGCAGCGCGCATCATCTCCTTGAGCTGGAAGATCTGCGGGACATTGATGCAGTTGCGCATAATCTGGTGCGCCGGGACAATTCACCCCGCCTGTCCGAGTCGCTTAACAGGCTGTTTGATGACGGCGTTTCGTTCGAAGAGACGTTCACAGGCCCATACGACGAGCAACGCACTATCAGCGGTCAGACGCTGGGGTCCGAAGCCCTAGTGACAATAGTCGATGCCAAATCACATAACGAGGTTCTACCCCGGCTGAGTGATCGTTTGCTTTCGGCGGAACAACGGGCGTTAACTCTGGAGGAGGGATTTGATTCCGCCCCTCTGTATGCTTGGCGCCGGGATTCTAATGGCCGGCTTGACTGGATGAATAACCTCTACGTTGCGGCTGTCGAAGCACCGGCGTTGGATGTTGCCGTCAGTTGCCAAATCGAATTGCTGAGCGGACCAGACGCGGACAAGCCTAAACAGCTAGCGGAACTTGCGCGCAAAACCCAAGAACCACAGATCAAAAGACTGAAAACAATTATCGGCGGCGAACGTTGCTCGCTGGAATTTCACGAAATTCCCCACAAGTCCGGCACGCTCGGCTTCGCGATTGACGTTACCAAACAAGTCGCAGCGACCACAGCGCTCAATATGCAAATGCGCGCGAACGAGGAAACGCTTGATCGCCTGCATCGCGGTGTTGCCGTATTCAGCAACGATCTGAGGCTTACATACGCCAATGAAACCGCAAACGAGATATGGCGATTGGATCGTGCATGGCTCGAAACGCATCCGAGCTTGCGTGAAATTCTAAATAATCTGCGGGAAATCAACCGCGTACCACAGGTTCGCAGCTTCCCTGTCTGGCGCGATGAGTTCTTGCAAGCCTGCAAAAACAGGGACGACTCCGTGGCGCGTCAATGGCATCTGGCCGACGGAACCGCGCTCCGGGTAATCGTGCAGTCGCATCCGATGGGCGGCGTAATGCTGTTACTGGAGGACGTGACAGACTATTTTGCACTGCAACGCGACGCGGCCACCTTATCCGCAGTTTACCTCTCAACATTCTCGCGGCTCAGCGAAGGGGTGATTGTTTTCGGGCTTGATGGACGAAGCCGCATTGCAAACACGGCATTTCTCGATTTATGGAATCTTACACTCGAAGATGTGAAGGAGGACCACATCATCGAAATCAGCAAAAAATGCAGTCCCCTTTTCGAAAACAAATCTGTTTGGACCCGTGCGCTCGAACAGATTTCCGCCGCCAGCGAGTCGCGCGAAGTGTGGCAGGAAACGCTTATCCGCAAGGACAGCTCAGTGCTCAGCATGGCATCCGCCCCCCTGCCCGATGGCGCGACGATGTTCGCCTTCAGTGACATCACGGATTCCTTCTACAAAGAACGCGTTCTGATGGAGCAGAACGATCAACTCGAAGAAATCCTGATGCTGCGTGGGCAATTCCTGAAAAGCATCCACGGCGCGTCGCACGAATTGAAAATTCCGCTCAATACGATTGTCGGTTTCTCTGAAATCTTATCTCAGGAAATGTATGGCGACCTCAATGCGCGCCAGCATGAATATATCGACGGAATATCACAAGCATCCAACGATCTTCGCCAACTGATAAGCGGCATTATCGATCTGGCGATGCTGCAATCCGACTACTTTGCCTTCCGCATCGAGTCTATCGACGTAAATCCGATGCTCATTTCAATCGCTGAATTCGTAAGACGCAATACGCCTGAAGCACAGCGGATCGAGATTGATTGCCCTCCCTCTATTGGTGAAATCCCCGGCGATGCGTCACGTTTTCGGGAAATCATCCATACGCTGCTGATGGCAACATTACCGGACCTTGAGAAAGACGACTCAATTCAGATAGGCGCGCGCAGAGAAGGCTCCCGGCTGATTGTTTGGATCGGAGCATTAAAGGCTGAAATACCCTCTCACATCCGCGATATATTCGCGCGCAACGATTTGGGCGACTCAATCCCTGATCTGCGCCGGACGGAATTGGGGATCACCCTCGTAAGGCAGTTCGTGGAGCGTCAAGGCGGCTCCGTGACATTTCAGAACCAGATCGGCGCGACACGGGAAGCCATCGTTTGCAGCTTTTGCACAGACGCTGACGAAGTGCGCGCCGCTATTAACCGGGATCGTGACGTTGCCCCGCCCCGTGCAGCCGAATAAAGCGTATATCCATGTCTGAAAATTTCCAGCGCATCCTACCCGATGCTGAAGCAACCGATGCTTTAGGTAGAGAGCTGGCCCCGCTCTTGAAGCCGGGCAATACCGTCTTTCTGATCGGCGATCTAGGCGCGGGAAAATCGTCGCTCGCGAGGTCAATCATACACAGTCTGTTGGGTAGCAACGAACCTGTTCCGAGTCCGACTTTCACAATCACACAACATTACGAAACGCCCGCATTTCGTATTGTTCACGCGGATCTTTATCGCCTGTCCGGTCCTGATGAACTTGAGGAGATCGGGCTGGATTTTACGTCGGATGTGACGCTTATCGAATGGCCGGATCGTCTGGAGCATCTCGCTCCGGCAGAGCGGTTGGAAATACGCTTGAGTGAGACTGCGGATGGCGGGCGCATGGCCGCGTTTTCAGGAATTGGTGTTGCCGCTGAAGAGATTGCGGTCAGCGCGTCAAGCAAACGTGATGACCTGAGAGAGCGGTTCTTGAAACAGGCGAGTTGGGGCAATGCGCAAAAAAGTGCTGTGCCGGGTGATGCGTCCGGACGGCGGTATTTTCGTCTATCCGATGGCCCTGAGAATGCGGTTTTAATGGATGCCCCCTACGCGAACGGCGAGGACGTTCGCCCGTTCATCACCGTCACATCGTGTCTGAGAGAGCGTGGATTAAGCGCACCGAAAATTTTATCGGCTGATGAGGGCAAGGGCTTTCTTCTTCTCGAAGACCTTGGGGAAAGCGTGTTTGCGCCGTTCTGCGCGGCCTCTCCCGATAAAGAACTGATGCTCTATGAGGCTGCGGTAGATCTGCTGCACCAGCTTGATGCCTCTCACGATGACCGCGTTCCAGACTACGATATGACAATTTTGTTACGGGAGGCGGCTTTGCTGACCGATTGGTGGTGTCCCGCAGCGGGCGTTACTGTCTCCGGGCAAATGCGTGCCGATTATCTGGGGATATTTGCGGAGATACTGGAGACCATCGCTGAGACCCGCTCGACATTGGTTTTACGCGATTACCACGCGGAAAATTTGATTTGGCTGCCACATCGACAGGGTCACGCGCGTGTAGGCTTGCTGGATTATCAAGATGCGCTGCTCGGACATCCCGCATATGATCTCGTGTCATTGTTGGAGGATGCGCGCCGGGACGTTCCGGCTGAACTGGCCAAGTCTATGATCCGGCGGTTTAGTGAGTTCAGACCGGATTTGGATGCATCCGCCTTCCGGGCAGATTATGATAGTTTGGGCGCTCAGCGAAATGCCAAGATTGTCGGAATTTTTGCGCGCCTTTTCAGACGGGATGGCAAGCCGCGCTATTTGTCGATGATCCCCCGCGTTTGGTCGCATTTGCAGCGTGATCTGCAAGCGCCG
>CALDZQ010000144.1 GCA_937944035.1 uncultured Neomegalonema sp.
CTCTACGAGGCGCTGATCGGCACAATCAACGACGCCGCCCCCGACCTCGTGATCCATGTCGGCGACACCAAAACGGGCGGCAGCAAATGCTCGAACAAAAAGCTGAACGCCCAGCGCGCCTATCTCGACAGCTTTACCGCCCCCACCCTCTACACCCCCGGCGATAACGAGTGGACCGACTGCCACCGCGAGAAAGCGGGCGCATATGACCCGCTCGAACGCCTCGCCTATATCCGCGACACCTATTTTGCCGACCCCGCGCGCAGCTTCGGGCGCGAGACGATCCCCCTGACCCATCAGGCGAAAAGCGGCTATCCTGAGAACGCCCGCGTGATGCACAAAGGCATCCTCTTCGCCACGCTCCACGTCGTCGGCTCGAACAATAATTACGAGCTGTTCAGCAAATCGGCGCGCACCGAATTCTACGCACGCAACAAAGCCGCCCTCGCATGGCTCGACAGCACATTCGCCGCCGCCGAAACCGCAGACGCGATTGTCCTCGCCCTTCACGCCGACATGTTCCGCGCATTTGATCCTGAGGACTCCGAAGGCTGGCCCCTCACATCCGGCTTCCGCGACATCGGCAAAGCGATCCGCGCCCACGCCCGCGCCACCGAAAAGCCCGTCCTGCTCGTCTTCGGCGACAGTCACCGGCACGTCATCCTCACCCCCTTCAAAGACGCGCCAAACCTCACCGCCGTCGAAGTCCCCGGCGCGAAAGACATGCACGCCCTCGAAATCTCCGTAACCCGCGCAGACAGCGGCGTCTCGTTCGAGATCGAAATCTTGCGGAATCCGGCGTTGTGAAGCCGATTTCTATGCTATACCACCGTCCAAAATAACGTCCCAGACCATCGGAGAACACAGATGAACATTCACGAGTATCAAGCCAAAGCCCTCCTCAAAGAGTACGGCGCACTCGTCTCCGAAGGCCGCGCCATCATGGATGCGGGCGATGCCAAAGCTGCTGCGGAAGAACTCGGCGGCCCGATCTGGGTGGTCAAATCCCAAATCCACGCGGGCGGACGCGGCAAAGGCAAATTCAAAGGCAATGAAGGCGGCGCGGGCGGTGTGCGCGTGGTCAAATCCGTTGACGAGGTCGTCTCGAACGCCAAGGAAATGCTAGGCGAAGTCCTCGTCACGCACCAGACCGGCCCGGCGGGCAAGCAGGTTAACCGCCTCTACATCGAAGACGGCGCGGACATCAAAACCGAGCTGTACCTGTCGATGGTCGTTGACCGCGAATCCTCCCGCGTTTCCTTCATCGCCTCCACCGAGGGCGGCATGGACATTGAGGATGTGGCGGCCAGCACCCCCGAAAAGATCATCACCCTCGACGTTGATCCCCTGACAGGCATCCGCAATTTCCACGGGCTGCGCATCGCAAAGGCGCTGGGGCTTGAGGGCCAGCAGGTCAAGCAATGCGTCAAGCTGTGCGGAATCCTCTACAAATTCTTCACCGAAAAAGACTGCGCGATGCTGGAGATCAACCCGCTCATCATTGACGGCAACGACGACATTCGCGTCCTCGATGCGAAGGTCAGCTTTGACGGCAACGCGATGTATCGCCACCCGAAGATTGCTGAATTGCGCGACGAGACCGAGGAAGACCCCAAGGAACTCGCGGCCAGCAAATACGACCTCAACTACATCGCCCTCGACGGTGAAATCGGTTGCATGGTCAACGGCGCGGGCCTCGCAATGGCGACGATGGACATCATCAAGCTCTACGGCTCGGCCCCCGCCAACTTCCTCGACGTGGGCGGCGGCGCAACGACCGAGAAAGTCACCGAAGCCTTCAAGATTATCCTCTCCGATGAGAACGTGAAGGGTATCCTCGTCAACATCTTCGGCGGCATCATGCGCTGTGACGTGATCGCCGACGGCGTCGTCTCGGCGGCCCGCGAAGTCGACATCTCCGTCCCCCTCGTCGTCCGCCTTGAAGGCACGAATGTCGAGCAGGGTAAGAAAATCATGGCCGATTCCGGCCTCCCCATCATCAGCGCCGATAACTTGGCAGATGCCGCAGAGAAGATCGTGAAGGCGGTTAAGGGGTGATAGCCTTAATAGGAATTATTTCTACGTCGGTGATAGTGACCTTTACTTTCCAAAACTGGAGTCGTTTTTCAAATAAGGGTCTCATTCTCTGCGCAGCAATGCAAACTGCTTTTTCTTTTGGGTTCTTTATTTGGTTTTTGAACTCTCATCCACTTGCTGCTTATGGCGCTGGTCGAGTAATTGGCGCTCTATTTTCTGCTATAGTGCTTAATATCATAATCGGATTATCTTTGCAGGAGCGATAGGAACCATGAAATACCTCTACCTCTTCGGCGGAATAGCCATCGCCGCCCTGATCGGGGCGGTGCTGCTGGGCCGTGCGACGCGGGTGTGGCTGGTATTCGTGCTCGGCGTCATCATGAGCATCCTCGCGGTGATCGGTTTCTGGCTGAACAAAAGCGACTCCGTCGATGACACCTTCGTCGAACAACTCGCCACCGCAATCCCGCCCCTCGTCTCCGCCGCCATCGTGTTCGGCTGGTGGGTCGGCTATGTGATAATCCGCTGGTGGAAAGGGCGCACATAATGTTTGGGATGCTGAAAACTCCCGGTCGGATCAAATACTCCGCCGTCTGTTGTGCTGCCGCACTCTCACTCTCCGCCTGCGCATCAGGGTCGGGATCGGGAGCGGGCGCGGCATCTTACGGCGGGAATGCTGCGGT
>CALDZQ010000145.1 GCA_937944035.1 uncultured Neomegalonema sp.
GGGATTCCGGCATTTGCGCTGTTCGATGCGCGCAAAACTTTCAAGCCGCGACGGCCCGCACGGGGCCAGCCGCGCATCCGGTTCTTCGATGATGTCGAGATTTTCGAGCCTGTGGTGATCGCCACGACGGACGATATGGTCAGCGCGGCCAGCCTGAACCGACGGCTGTTAGCGTTGCAACGCGCGCTGGGTGATCTGCCAAAACAGGCGCGGCGGCTGGCGCGGTGGGAGGTGAAGCGGCAGGCGGCGCGCGCTGATACCGGCAAATATATCGCCCCGATCAGGCCGGGAGCGCCGCCCGGTCACAGGGCGCGGGGCAAGCATCCGGTGGATTTCGCCTTGAGGGAATGTCATGCGCTGGTGCTTTATTCGCTGCATGATCCGCCGTGAGCATATGGGGCTTTGACATGCTCCCCCCCCGCACCATGTGCGGGGGATAATTTTCTATGCCTAGACCATCCTGAACGATCTAAGGATCATTCCGGATAGTCTAACTTCTTGTTTTGGCGCGTTTTCCGAGTCGGGCAATGAACCCATTGCCCTTGAAAACGCTTAAGCCGTTTCGCAGATTGCCCTACGCGACTTTCTTGGACGAGCTTTCGGCCAGCACAAGTTTGCAGGGCAACTCGCTGTGGTTGGGTTCGGCCCCCGGCGTTTCGAGCCGGGCGATCAGCGCGCGCGCGGCCATGTGGCCCAACTCTGAGGGGTCGTACTGAACGGTCGTCAGGCCGGGGTGAATTTGGGCCGAGGCGGCGGAACTGCCCAGCGCGACGATGCCTAGATCCTCACCGGGGATCAGGTTCATACCGCGCGCGACGTTAATTGCGGAATATCCAACCAGATCGTTGAAGCACACCAAGCCCGTGGGTCGGTTCTTACGCTCCAACACACCACGGATCGCGGCAACGCTGTCGCTGACACGGGGGCGGACCTGTAGCCAGTTGTCTTCTGACACCGGCAGACCAGCCTCTTCCATCGCGCGGTGATACCCGGCAACCCGTTCATCTGATAGGCTCGTGCCCGGAACGCCGCCGATGAGAACGATTTCACGGTGGCCCAATTCGATAAGATGGGCGGTTGCCAGCCGCGCGGCATCTGCGGCAGCGGTCACAGCCCTGTCCGCAGTCGCATCCCCGGCCGCATACCGCGAGAGGTAGACAATCGCAGCGCCCTGAGACGTGATCGGCTCGAAAATGGCAGGCTGTGCAAACGGGGTCGGGACGACGATCAATCCGTCTGCGCCGTGGGTGGCAAGCACGCCGATAAAATCGGTAAGATTGGACGGGCAATCATCATGGTTATTGAACAAGACCACAATGCCGGCCTTCGCGAGCGTGCGCTCGATTGCCCAAAGCATCTCGCCGCACCGCGCATGGGCGATGTTGTGAACACTGACACCGACAAGACTGCTGCGCCCCGTTCGCAGCGACGCAGCCGCGATATTGCGGATATAACCGCTTTCCCGCATCGCTTCCTTCACCCGCTCTGTGGTCTTTGCAGCCACGAGCGGGCTGTCCCGCAACGCGAGAGAGACTGTTGCCGGGGATATTCCCAGTTTTTCTGCAATTTGTCTCTGTGTGGGTCGTGAAGAACGATTTTTCGGCATTGCATTTGCTTCCAAATTAATGCGGGTAAGACAAAATACGAAAGGTCAAAGAAAATTTATTTAAAATCGCTGTATTTAAAATTTGTGGCTTTTTTATACTGACTTGTACGGAGTATTCAAAAAACAAATTGATTTGTCTTTGCAAGCGCCGATCCCCGCGCGGGTTCTTGACATTGCGGCATATCAAGGCGACATCCGCACCATGTCTGAAGAAAACCATATTCAAAGCTGGCACGGGACAACGATTGTCGCCGTGCGCAAGGACGGGATTGCGGCCATCGCGGGCGATGGTCAAGTCTCAATCGGTCAAACCGTGATGAAGGGGAACGCGCGCAAAGTGCGGCGGCTTCAGGTCGGTGGACATGATATTATCGCCGGGTTCGCCGGGGCGACGGCGGATGCCTTCACGCTGTTCGAGCGGCTGGAGACAAAGCTGGAGGCGCATCCCGGACAGTTGATGCGGGCCGCCGTTGAGTTGGCCAAAGACTGGCGGACGGACCGCTATCTGCGCCGCCTGGAGGCGATGCTGATCGTGGCGGATAAGGAAGTGACGCTGGTTCTGACGGGGCTGGGCGATGTGTTGGAGCCTGAGGGCGGCGTGACGGCCATCGGGTCGGGCGGTAACTTTGCCCTCGCCGCCGCCCGCGCGTTGATCGATACGGATGCCAGCGCGGAGGATATTGCGCGCAAGTCGCTGTCTGTGGCCGCCGAAATCTGCGTCTACACAAACACGCATGTCACGCTGGAGACGGTGAAAGAATGAAGACCTTGTGCTTCATCGGCACGACGCTGACCTCCGGCATCGGCGACCGGGATGCGCTGGGCTGGTGCGGCCGCCTGAACCGCCAGTTGATGCGCGAGCGCAAGACGGTGATGCATTTTAACGCCGGGGTTCCGAACCAGACTTTGCCGGAATTATCGAAACGGGCAGAGCGCGATTGCCGGATGCGGCTGGAGGCGGTCGAAGACGCGATGATCTTTTTCGAGCCGGGACATGACGATCTGGCCATCCTGTCCAACAGCAAGCGGCGCACGGATGCGACGACTTTTGAAGCGCATCTGGCAATGACGCTGGAGCAACTCGCGGCGATTGCACCGACTGTGCTGGTCGGACCGACGCCGGTTATTGAGAGCGAGACGTCGCACCCCTGCCCCACCAACGGCGAGATGGTGCGCTATTCCAACACCGGGATTGCCGCCGTGTCCCGCCGGATGGCGACGCTGTGCGAGGGGAGCGGGATTCCGTTTCTCGACCTGTACACGCCGCTGTCCAAAGTCCCGGCCTATGCCGCCTCGATTGAGGAGGCGAACGGGGTGTGCCCTTCCTCAAACGGCCACAAACTGATCGCAGATCACGCCCATCCTTTTGTTAACGAGCTATTGGAATCGCTGGATGGCTGATACGAAAGACGAATTGGACACATCGGTTGCCGAGGGGATTATCTCGGCGGAGCAAGCGGCGGCAATCCGTGCCAAGCGGGCGGCAGCAGCGGGCAAGGACGAGCCGTTCAAGCTGGTCAGCAATTTCGGCGATGTGTTCCTGTGCATCGGCTTGCTGTTTGTCTCATGGTCTCGCGCGGCGTTTATCGCTGTGCCCGGCGTCGAGCCGATGTGGGTTTATGTCGGGTTCGCGCTGGTCTTTTGGCTGCTGGCCGAGTTTTTTGTGTTCGGTGCGAAACGCAAGTTTCCGGCGATTGTGTCGATCGTGTTGTTCGTGACGATGGTGTATAAGGCCGCCTCGCTGGAGTTGGGCGGGCTGTCATGGATGCAGCTTGTGATCGGGCGGCTGATGCCGCTGGGCCAGCAGGCCGGGTTCGGGCTGTCTCAGAACAGTCTGGCGCATCTGGGGATACTGACCGCTGCGCTGCTGCTGGCGCTGCTGCGGTTCCGGCAGCCGATATTGGTGCTGGCGCTGGGCCTGTGCGCGACGCTGTGGGCGTTTGCGCTGGTGCAGATGTATGCGCCCGAAGCCCCCGCCCTGCTGGTGATTACGATTTGTGGCGTGGCGTTTTTGATCGTGGGCTTTTTGCTTGATCTTAAAGACCGCGCGCGGACGGGGATTTATCACGAATGGGCCTTGTGGCTGTTCGTACTCGGCTCTCCATTGACCGTGCATCCGCTGTTCATCGGGCTGATCGGCGAGCAGATCGGCGAGTTGCGGCCCGGCTCGCTGGAAGCGGCGATGAGCATAGATATGGGCAGTCTGATCTGGACGGTTTCGGCGCTGGCAGCGGGGTTTGCGCTGCTGGGCCTGTTGCTCGACCGCCGCTCGCTCGTGGCATCCAGCCTGCTGTACCTGTCGCTGGTGCTGACCTATGCGACGTTCCGCAACGGCATGGGTTTGAGCACCTCCGCCGCTGTTGTGCCGCTGACCATCGGGATCATGGTGATCCTGCTGGGGGTTGGCTGGAACCACACGCGCGCCATATTACTCAAGATAGTGCCGTTCCGCTCGGCTTTCCGCCCACCGGATTTGTGAGGTTCAATGTCCGCTTTAACACCCAGTGAAATTGTTGCAGAGCTTGACCGCTATATTATCGGGCAAGACCCCGCCAAGCGGGCGGTCGCCGTTGCGCTGCGCAATCGCTGGCGGCGGCAGCAACTGCCCGATGATATTCGCGATGAGGTTTTGCCGAAAAACATCCTGATGATCGGGCCGACGGGCGTGGGCAAGACAGAAATCTCGCGCCGCCTTGCGAAACTGGTCAAAGCGCCCTTCACCAAGGTGGAAGCGACGAAGTTTACCGAGGTCGGTTATGTAGGCCGCGACGTGGAGCAGATTATCCGCGATCTGGTTGAAAGCGCGATTGTGATGGTGCGCGAGAAGCAGCGCGAAGCCGTCAAAGCCGACGCCCATGCCGCCGCCGAGGAGCGGGTGCTGGACGCGCTGGTCGGGGCGAGTGCGACCACGGCCACGCGCGAAAGCTTTCGCAAACGGCTGCGCGATAACAGCCTCGATGACAAAGAGATCGAGCTGGATATTGCCGATACCTCGAACCCGATGGGGATGTTTGAAATTCCGGGGCAACCGGGAAATTCGGCCGGGGTGATGGACCTGGGCGAGATGCTGGGCAAGGCGATGGGCGGGCGCACGAAGAAGCGCAAGATCAAAGTGCGCGATTCTTACGCTCTGCTGATCGCTGAAGAAGCCGACAAGATGATCGACTCCGAAAACCTCACCCGCGATGCGATTGATGCGGTTGAGCAAAGCGGAATCGTGTTCATTGATGAGATCGACAAGATCGCCTCGCGACGCGAGACTGGCGGGGCGGATGTCAGCCGCGAGGGGGTACAGCGTGATCTGCTGCCGCTGATTGAGGGCGCGACGGTTTCGACCAAGCACGGTCCGGTGAAGACCGACCATATCCTGTTCATCGCGTCAGGCGCGTTTCACGTCTCAAAGCCCGCCGATCTGTTGCCGGAGTTGCAGGGGCGGCTGCCGATTCGGGTTGAGTTGTCCGCGTTGACACGCGATGACTTCCGCCGCATCCTTACCGAGCCGGATAACTCGCTGATCCGTCAATATATCGCCCTGATGGGGTCTGAGGGTGTAACGCTGGAGTTCTCGGAAGACGGGATAGAAACGATCGCGCGCCTGTCCGCAGAGATCAATGCGTCGGTCGAAAACATCGGCGCAAGGCGGCTGCATACCGTGTTGGAGCGTGTGCTTGACGAGCTGTCTTATGTGGCAAATACGCTTTCGGGCCAGTCAGTTACCGTCGATCAAGCCTATGTCGAAGAGCGTATCGGGGATCTTGCACGCAATGTCGATCTCAGCCGGTATGTCTTGTAGGAAATCGTAGATCGCGCTCACGACGCAGTCGGATGATTTTTTTCAAAATTGCAGCACAAGGACTATCCATCGGGCAGGTTAAGCGCTATGTCATCGTGAAGCTTGTACAAAGTCAAATTTTTCGGCCTTGTACATCTTGTATGTAACTCATTGGAGCATTTGAGTGATGAAAAACACACTGGCAATCCTTCTCGCAACGTCATTCATGGCGTCCCAGGCTTTGGCGCAAACGCTTTCAGCGCCAGTAGCACCCGTCATCCTAACGGACTCATGCGATGATCCTTCGACATCTAAAGTTGAGCGCTGCCCTGCCTCGTTGCTCGGTGGCGGTCTCGGTGACGCAACCGGCGTCGCACTGGTCGGTACGGCAGCTGTGATCGGTCTTATCGCTGTTGCCGCATCAGGCGACAATGATTCGACAGGTGCGACTACAGGAACGCAATAAAGCGTTTTGCGCGGTCATTGATCGTTTTAAACGCTCAATGTCGTGGCGCGATTTCCGGAACAACGTTCCGAGAAACTGAATGAGAAAAAGCCGCGTGGTCTGCGCGGCTTTTTTTATTGGCTGAGGCGGCGATTTCGAATGTCGAGAACGATCGCCGAGTGATCTGAGACCTTGGAGAGGCGGGGTTCGTGGTCGTATTGCACGGCTGAAATACGCGCATCCAACGCAGGTGTGGCGAGGGCGTGGTCGTAGCGGAAGCCGTTTTGACGCTTTGCGCTGACCCATGTGTATTCGCGGGCATCGCCGTGCCGGCTGCGCCATGTATCGACCCAGCCTTGCACGAGCAGTTGCTGGAAAAGATGGGTGTTTGCGAAGGTTTTCGTATCCGAATCCTCGAACGGAATCCCGCAATTCAGATCGCCGATTAGAAGCGCTTCGCCCTCAACAGGCAGATCAAGCAGCGCATGGAAAAGCGGCACTTGCGCTTTCTTTTGCGGGAAATGCAGGGGGTAGAGGGTGAGGTCGTCAAACCGCGCCCGCAGGATATGGGTGGGGCCATCCGCATCGGGGAAGTCTTCCACATCGAACGGCGCGCGCGCGGCGATCAGGATCGTGTTTTCCTTGGCGTCTTTCGTCTCCGGCAGATGGATTTGCGAAAAACCCTGCGCCTGAAGCCCGCTGACCAGCGTATCGTCATGCGCGCCGCGCCGGACCTCCTGCAAGGTCAGAATGTCGGGCTTGTGACCGGCGATGGTGTCGAGGATGCCGTCCATCCGCCGCCCGCCGCCGTGCAGGATATTCCAGCTCACGATGCGGGTCATTCCTGCACGACCCAGCCTTTTTTGAACTTCGCCTCCTCCCACATCTCCCAGAATCCTTCGATCTGTTTGAGTGACGAGCTGACGCGGATGTCATGCTGCAACGGGTCTTTGCGGTTGGGGGAGTAATCGGTCAGGTGGATGGCGTAGGCGGGATGGTCGCGGGAGACCTCCTCCTTGTTGGTCTTCCACATGATGATCTTGCGGACCATCATAGCGCCCTTCATCTCCTTGGTCGC
The DNA here is from genome assembly GCA_937944035.1 of uncultured Neomegalonema sp. Lineage (GTDB taxonomy): Bacteria > Pseudomonadota > Alphaproteobacteria > Rhodobacterales > Rhodobacteraceae > JAHDDY01. The sequence goes on from CALDZQ010000145.1 coordinate 6,902, forward strand.
GACCGCCCGGCGCAGCACTGTGGAGGCCGGCAGCTTCACGTCCTCGGCGGTGCGGTCGGTTTCAGGGATGTGGGTGATGTCGGTCAGTTGCGAGAGTTTCACGTCCTCGGCGGTTGCGGATTTATCGTCGCGCAGGCGCAAATACTGGGGCGATATGATGCTGGCGAGGGGCAGGCGGCGCACACCCTGCCACGTTTTTTTCTTCACATCCCATTCCAGCACCATCCGGTCAATCGTGCCGCCATGCGAGGTTTGGGCGATGATGTCGAGGCAGGAAATCTCGACCACGACGCCGGGCTGGATCATGCGATAGGCAACGCGGTCGGAGTTGACCTCGACATAGTCACTGTCCGCATCGCGCTTGCGCAGGGTTTTGAGCAGTTTGGTGCGGTCCTCGTCAGAAAATCCGCCGCCAACGCGCCCGATGATCTGGAACGCGCCGTCCGTGCGGACGATGCCGAGCAGCATCGAGTGCAGCATTCCCGACCGATCATCAACGCCCTCGGAATAGCCGATGACGGCGAGGTCGAGGGTGTGGCGCGGTTTGATTTTGAACACCCCAGCAGAATCGGAGCGGGCGACGACGCCCTCCGCGCCCTCCTTCTCGACCCATTTCGCATATTGCTTGCGCACGGCCTTGAAGTCTTCGCCCATCACCGTTTCGACGGCATGGACGCGGTTGCCGGATTTGAACAGGGTTTGCGCTTTGGCGATGGCCTCGAAATAGCGCATCGACAGGTCTTCGCCGTCGAGATCGTAGATATTGAACACGGCGAAGCAGAGCCGCTCGACATCTTCTTTCGTCTTCGGGGCGCGGTTCAGGCGGGTGGCGTCATGCACCCAGGCCCGCGCGCCGTCCTCGCGCCGCGCGTAGACCTCGCCGCCGAGCATCGCCTTTTTGATTTTGGCCTTTTTGAGCAGGGCGGCAGCTTCGTCGTGGAACATCGCGCCCGCCCGGACGGAACCGCCGGGATTGAGGGTAATAACATCGCCGCCGTCGTAGTAGAGGACCGCGAACTCGCCGTCATATTTACGGCTGATCGCGTATTCGGCGGGGGGCAGGCGTTTGCCGGCGGTGTCGAGGTCGAACGCGGCCATCATGCGGCCCAGCTGGCGGCGGCGCAGGCGGACGGCTTGCAGGAGCGCGGGGTTTTTGAGCGCATCCGCATTGCCGGTGGCGTATCCGGCAACTTTTTCTTTGAGCTTTTTCGGATCAGCGAGCCGTTTCACGAGAGCACCCCGCCCCGGACTTGATCCGGGGTCTTCTCAGGCGGAGAAAGAAGGGTCGGAATCGCGCTGCTATCGGATTCAGGAGCTAATGTTGATATTGTATCAGCGTGAATTTCAGAGAGAATACTTTCAACAAAAACAATGTCATACCCCGCCCCCCGCCTTCGCGGAGGACAGGCTCCGGCGGGGTATCCATTCCTCAGTATTATCTGGCGTTCGTTATGACTTGAATTACGACGACAAGGCTTGTGGAACGATGGATTCCGCGCCTTCGCGCGGAATGACAGCTCATTTTGATGCGCAGAGGGGAAAGGCTGAATGGTCATTTCTTCTCCGCTTTCGGTTTTGCTTTGGCCTTTGGTTTCGCCTTGAGAGCGGCTTTCGCCTTTGGCTTTGCGGCAGGTTTGGCCTTCGCCTTTGCTTTCGCAGGCTTCGCCTTCGCCGCCACTTTCTTCGGGGCGGGCTTTTTCGCCTTCATCTCATCCGGCATTTCGGGGGGCGGTTTGAGTTCCATGTTTGAGAGGTGGAGCAACAGGACGTATTGGTCGCCGCTGATCCGGCCCTCCAGAAACCCGCGATACGGGGTGGAGCCGCGACGGAAGACCAGCGGTTGCTTGCCGGAGCGCCCTCCCCCCAGCAGCATCACCGATTTCGCCTTATGCAGCTCCTCCGCCATGCCGTACAGAAAGTCGAAAGTCAGGCCGTTCACATGGACGATTTGCAGTTTCGACGAGAACACGAACTTCCGGTACGCGTCGGCTTTGGGCAGCATTGTGCCGGTCCATTTCAGCGGCACATCGGCATCGACATTGGCCTCGTCACGCTCGCGGGGGCGGCGGTCTTTGACGCGTCCGAACGGGCCGCGCACCACCTCGAATTGCTCGATGCGGAAGACCAACGCGTCGTCGGGATCGGTGTAAACACGGCTGAGATTCCAGAGCGATGTGCCGAAGCGTTCAATGTCGATCTCAGGGTCGCCGCTCACCAGCGCTTGGCCCAATTTTTCAGGGGAGCCTGCCTTTTCGACCAACGTGTCGTAGTCGTGATCGACGGTGGCTTTTAGCACGCGGCGGGTGTAGGCGCGCCCGCCTTTGGGGCCGACATAGCGGACGGGATCGGTGATCCGCACGCTCTCGGCTTTGACAACGGCGTCGCGTTTGCGGCTGTCGGTGAGGTTTATATTGGGCATTTAAAGCATCCCGAAATCGAGGCCGTCATCATCGCTCTCTTCGTCGTCATCATCGACCTGCGTTTTGTCGGCTCCGCAGAGCGCGGCCTCTTCCAGGCCGATGAACTCGACCCCCGTTGCCTCGCCGATCAGCATCCAGATCGAGCCGCGTTCGCCTTGGAGGATGAAGGCGACATCGGGATCGACACCGCCGCGATAGCTGAACGGCACTTGGAATATTCTGCCTTTTTCAAGCGCACTCATCAGCGGTTTGGGGACCGGATCATCGCCGCCAAGGCGGTAGCAAAGACGAATTGCGTGGTCGAGGAAGGTTTCGAAATCGACCTCTGTGGCGATTTCGGTGGGGGCTTTGAAGCTGGATTCCATCTCGACCAGCGGCTTGCCTTTGGCATCGACGGGGACGAGGTCGCCGCGATCGACCCATTCTCCGGCAGGGTTCATGTAGCCGAAGGCCGTGCC
>CALDZQ010000146.1 GCA_937944035.1 uncultured Neomegalonema sp.
GCTGAACACGGCTGTCGCCAAGGCGGGCGATCCGGCGCAGATGGCGCGGGCGATGGCGCGGGCGGTTGAGGCGGGGCGGGCGGGCTATGAAGCGGACCCGATGGAGCCGCGCGATATGGCGTCGCCGTCTACCCCGCTGATCGGAAAGGCGTTTTTGGAATGAGTTTGCATCCTTTTTATCCGATTTTCGACAGTGCCGAATGGCTGGGGCGGATGCTGCCGCTGGGGGTTAAGCTGGTGCAGGTGCGCATCAAGGAAGCGGCCCCTGATGTATTGCGCAGGGAAATCGCGGCTTCGCGTGATCTGTGCGCGGAACACGGGGCGCAGCTGGTGGTCAATGACCATTGGCAAATCGCCATCGATGAGGGCTGTGATTACGTGCATCTGGGTCAGGAGGACTTGGATGATGCGGATGTCGGCGCGCTGCGTGCGGCGGGGGTGAAGCTGGGGATCAGCACGCATGACCGCGCGGAATTGGAGCGGGCGCTGGCGTTGGAGCCGGATTATGTAGCGCTGGGGCCGGTCTATCCGACGATCCTGAAGCAGATGAAATGGACCGAGCAAGGGCTGGACCGCGTGCGCGAATGGAAGGGTTTGATCGGAGATATTCCGCTGATCGGCATTGGCGGGATGACGCCGGAGCGCGCGAAGCTGGTACGCGAAGCGGGGGCGGATGTGGTGTCCGCTGTGACCGACATTACGCTGAAGGATGACCCTGAAGCACGGGTGCGGGAGTGGTTACAGGTGATGTCATAACCCTGAACAGAGCGCACGATAATATAGAATATTCAACGAGATAGAGAGTTACTACCATGAAATATCTGATCCTTTGCGCGGCCCTGATGGCGGCAACGCCTGCGCTGGCGAATGACAAGCTGACGCTGATGCTGGACTGGTTTGTGAACCCCGATCACGGGCCGATTATCATCGCCGGGGAGAAGGGATATTTCGCCGAGCAGGATTTGGAAGTCGAAGTGATTGCGCCCGCTGATCCATCGGACCCGCCAAAGCTGGCCGCTGCGGGGAAGGCGGATCTGGCGATCTCTTATCAGCCGCAACTGCATCTGCAAATCCATGAGGGCTTGCCGCTGGTGCGGGTCGGGACGCTGGTTTCGACGCCGCTGAACTGCCTGCTGGTGCAAGATGACGGGCCGATTGAGACGATTGCGGATTTGAAGGGCAAGAAGGTCGGGTTCTCGGTCGCCGGGGTCGAGGAAGCGGTGCTGAACGCGATGTTCGCCAAGCACGGTATGACGATTGACGATGTGGAAATGGTCAATGTGAACTGGTCACTCTCGCCCGCGCTGATGACCGGGCAAGTGGATGCCGTGATCGGGGCTTTCCGGAACTTTGAGCTGAACCAGATGGATATTGAGGGCGTGAAGGGGCGGTGTTTTTATCCTGAGGAAGAAGGGCTGCCGTCCTATGATGAGCTGATCTACGTCGCCAATCCTGAGCTGATGGATAAGGACGTGATCGTGCGGTTTCTGGCGGCAACCGAGAAGGCCGTGCAGTATATTGTCAACCACCCTGAGGAAAGCCGTGACATCTTTATCGGCACGTCGAAGGAGCTGGATGACGAGTTGAACCGTCGCGCGTGGGTGGATACCCTGCCCCGCTTTGCCCTGCGCCCCGCTGCGCTGGATGCGGGCCGTTATGCGCGGTTTGAGGCGTTTTTGAACGAGTCCGGGCTGGCCCCCTCGATCAATCCGGTCAGCAAGATCGCTGTGGATGTGACGGCGCAATGAGTAAGCCGGTTTACGGACAAACCTTTGCCGCATGGCGCGGGGCCGCCGGGCAGGCATGGGAGGATTATACCCGCCATGCCTTTGTCCGGGGGCTGGGAGACGGAACGCTGCCGCGCGCGGCATTCCTGCATTATCTGGTGCAGGATTACGTTTTCCTGTTCCATTTCTCCCGCGCGTGGGCGCTGGCGGCAGTGAAGGCGGAAACGCTGGACGAGATGAAAGTGGCCGCCGGGACGGTGGATGCGCTGGTCAATCACGAGATGGCTTTGCACGTTCAAACCTGTGCCGCCGAGGGGATTGATGAGGCCGCGCTGTTCAATGCCGCTGAGGAGGCCGAGAACCTCGCCTATACCCGCTATGTGCTGGAGGCCGGGTTTTCGGGTGATTTCCTTGATCTGATGGCCGCGCTTGCGCCCTGCGTTATGGGCTATGGCGAGATCGGCGCGCGGCTGGGGGTGGAGGCGACCTCGGACACCTATCGCCCGTGGATCGATACCTATGCCGGGGCGGAGTATCAGGAGGTGTGCGTCACCGTCGGGACGATGATCGACGCGGCGGTCGCGCGGCGGGTTGGCGGACTGGCGGACAGCCCGCGCGGGGCGGCGCTGGCGGCGCGGTTTAAGACGGCGACGGAGCTGGAGGTGGCGTTCTGGGGGATGGGGCTTAGAGGGCCGCAAGGATGAGAGATAAGCGCTGTCATTCCCTGCTAAGGCAGGGAATCCATGCTGCAGCAAGCCTTGGCTTTCAGATCAAAGACAATACGACTGCCAAGGTTTGCGGAGGAATGGATACCCCGCCTGCGCGGGGTATGACATTGGCTTTAGGAGGCGGGCAGGCGCATGTCGCCGCTTCGCGGCTCCGGTCAAGATGATGACCACTGTTTCCTTATCCGGAACCTGCTTTATGGGCGGGGAGCGGTTGTTCGGGCCGCTGGACCTGAGCCTGCGCGCGGGGGCGTGGACCTGTATTTTGGGGCCGTCCGGCGTGGGGAAATCGACGATCCTGCGGCTGATTGCGGGGTTGGAAATTGGCGGGACATTCGAGGGGGAGATTGACGCGCCCGCCGTCGCCTATATGGCGCAGGATGATCTGCTGTTTCCGTGGCTGGATGTGCTGGATAATGCGGTTCTCGGCGCGCGGTTGCGAGGGGAAGTGCCGGATTTGGAGCGGGCAAAAGCGCTGATCGGACGGGTCGGGCTGACGGCGCAGATCGGGCAAAAGCCCCCCACCCTGTCCGGCGGACAGCGGCAGCGGGTGGCGCTGGTACGGACGATGATGGAGGACCGGCCCGTGATCCTGCTGGACGAGCCGTTCTCGGCCCTCGACGCGCGGAACCGGGCGCAGATGCAGGAATTGGCGGTGGAGTTATTCGCGGGGCGGACGGTGTTGCTCATCACCCATGATCCGGCGGAGGCGGCGCGCCTGTCCGATGCGATCTATATTCTCGATGAGGGCGGATTGCGGGGAATGGCTGCGCCCGAAGGCGACGCGCCCCGTGCAGTTGATGATGCTGCGGTGCTGCGCGCGCAAGGCGCGTTGTTCAAGGAATTGCGGGGGGCCGCGTGATGCGCTGGCGCACGCCTCTGCTGGCGACGGCATTCGCGCTGGCGGGGTGGCAGGTGCTGGTCTGGGTGACGGGGGTGCAGCACTTCATCCTGCCGGGGCCGATCCGCGTGGGTCAGGCGATGCTGAAACACTGGGAGTCGCTGGCGGAGCACGGGCTGGTGACGCTGCTGGAGGTGGTGCTGGGCCTGACCATCGGGGCGGCGCTGGGGATTGCTACGGCAATTCATATCGCATTTTCAGCGCGCGCGCGGAAATATATGCTGCCCGTGCTGGTGTTCTCGCAAGCGATTCCAGTGTTCGCGCTGGCCCCTGTGCTAACGCTGTGGTTCGGATTCGGGCTGTCGCCGAAGGTGATTATGGCCGTGCTGATCGTGTATTTTCCGGTGGCCTCGGCGTTTTATGACGGGCTGAACACCACGTCGCGCGGGTATGTTGATCTGGCGCAGGTTATGGGAGCGACGCCTGTGCAGATTATGCGGCGTGTCCGGATTCCCGCCGCAATGCCCTCGCTCGCCACCGGGCTGCGGCTGGCGGCGGTGTATGCGCCGATTGGCGCGGTGATCGGGGAGTGGGTCGGCTCCTCAAAAGGCTTGGGCTATCTGATGTTGCTGGCCAGCGGGCGGGCGAAAATCGACCTGATGTTCGCCGCCGTGGTGGTGCTGGCTTTTCTGACAGTCGCCGTGCGCGCGCTTGTGGATTGGCTTTGCAAGCGGTATTTGGGAGAGGTGAATGCGCCAGCGCTTTGAAGGTTACTTCACACAGCTTTGCGCCGGAACGAATGCGGCGGGTAGACGCCCAGGATTTTGATGTTGTCGGTGAAATACGACAACTCCTCCAACGCGCGGGCGACGTGGGGTTGTTCAGGGTGGCCGTCAATATCAGCGACGAATTGGGTCGCGGTGAAGGAGCCGCCGAGCATGTAGCTTTCCAGACGGACCATATTCACACCGTTGGTCGCAAATCCGCCCAGCGCTTTATAGAGCGATGCGGGCAGGTTTTTGACGCGGAAGACGAAGGTGGT
>CALDZQ010000147.1 GCA_937944035.1 uncultured Neomegalonema sp.
AGCGGGTGGCGTGTGCTCACGTCTTGCCTGCCACCGTGCCAGCCTGCGCGCCTGTTTCGGCAGATCGGCCAGCGCGCGCTGCAACGCCATCACCCGTCGGAACAGCCGTTCCGCACTGACCGGATCATCGGGCAGGGCCACCGCCTTTTTCGTGAATACCGGAGCATCCATCCCCGGCATCCACAGGCGCGGATTTCCCCGTGTCACGGGCTTTTTCCCGATTAAATCGAACCGCTTGCGGCGATCAAACAGCGCAAAAGCGGGTATCCGTGCGCCCGGCCCCTGCGGGATTCCTCCGGGTGATTTTCCTGTAAATGCAGGCGCAGCCCGTGCTGATCCGCCGCCTGCTGTGATTTCTAACGCCACCACCGCAACCACCAGCAATCGCCGGAAAGCCGCCTCCGCAGGACGTAAAACTCCCCAAATCTCCGTCCGCACAGCGCGCGGAAGAACCTGAACAACCGCCCCTTGCGCGACTCCGGCCATAGCAAAAACCACAGCCAAAAGCCGCAACAGCGCATCCCGGTTCCGGTCTATGATGAGGGGCCAGTCCATTATGTCCTTAACGCTTTAAAATGATGCGCATTAAAGAACGTAAAATGAACTGAAAGTCAAGAACAAAATGTGATTTTCAAGCCGCCCCCCACAGAGCTATAATCAGAATTCCCGCCAAGACCTTTCGAAAATCGCGCCAAAACAAGAAGTTAGACTATCCGGAACGATCCTTATATCGTTCAGGGTGCTCTAAATCATCGATCCTCGCCTCGGAAACTCCACCCGCCCGTGAATCTGCGCGCTCAGCAGCAGGCCGAAGCCGAATAACAGCACCAACATCGACGTGCCGCCGTAACTGACCAGAGGCAGCGGGACGCCGACCACGGGGGCCAGACCCATCACCATCGCCATATTAATCGCGAAATAGGCAAAGAAAGTCATGCAAACTCCCGACGCCACCAACCGGCCGAAGACATGCTTTATCCGCAAGGTACTGCCCAGCCCCAACAGCAGGATCAGCATATAAATCACCAACAGCGCGACCGCACCGGCCAGTCCGAATTCCTCGCCCAGCACTGTGAAAATGAAGTCGGTGTGTTTTTCGGGCAGAAAATCCAATCGGCTCAGCGGGCCTTGCAGATAACCCTCGCCAAAATTACCGCCAGACCCGAACGCGGTTTTCGATTGTGAGATATGATACCCCGCCCCGCGCGGGTCGAGTTCGGGGTTCAAAAACACATCAAGACGGCGGTATTGGTAGTCTTTCAACAACTGCCAATCCTGTCCTTTCGAGGCGAAAACCGCATATACCGCCCCGCCCAATCCAAGCGTCAGCGCCGCAAAAAACCACATATTCGCGCCCGCCAGAAACATGATGACAAAGCCCCCGGCGCACAGCAGCACGGCCGTACCCAGATCAGGCTGTTTCACCACCAGCGCGGCAGGCAGGGCGATCATGATAACCGGGGGAATCAGGATGAAAATATTCTTGATCCGCGCCGGATTGAGATCGTGAAAATACCGCGCCAGCGCCACCACCAGCGCGATTTTCATCAATTCTGACGGCTGTAAGCGGATCGGCCCGATATTGATCCAGCGCTGCGCGCCCATGCCCACCGTTCCGGCCACCTCGACCCCGACGAGCAACAGCAGCGCGAGGGCATAAAACGCATAGGCTGTCCCGCGCCAAAAGCGTATATCGATCATCGCCACCACGAACATGCCGATAAAGCTGACCGCGAAACGGATCATTTGCAGCCGCGCCCAAGGGTCGACATTGCCGTTGGCGGCGGAAAACTGCATCCCGAAGCCGATGGTTGCGACGATCACGATCAGCGCCACCAAAGCCCAGTTGAGGCTCAGCAGTTTTTGCGTCAGCGTCGGCCCGACGCGGCTGGGATCATGCAGCAGCGTGGCCATCAGGCGTCCTCTGTTTCTGCATCATCGCCGTCTTTTCCGGCGCTTTCGGCGGGTGGCTCGAACATCGGCGCCGCCCCTTCGGGGATTGCGCCTTCGGGCACTTCATTCGGAAATTGCAGCTTGAGCATAACATCGCGGGCGATCGGCGCGGCAACCGATGATCCGCCGCCCCCATGCTCGACTATCACCGAAATCGCATAGCGCGGCTCGTCTGCGGGCGCATAAGCCACGAACAGGGCATGATCGCGCAGCCGCCACGGCAACTCGGAGTTTTTGAGAACCCCCGTACCACGCTCGGCGGTCGTGATCCGGCGCACCTGCGCGGTCCCGGTTTTGCCTGCAATTTGCCGTCCCTCATAGGTGATCCGCGATTTATACGCCGTGCCGCGCCGTTCGTTCACCACGGCGAACATCGCCCGTTTCACAAGATCAACATCGGCTTCACGAACCCCGGTCCCGATCAGCGAGCGCGCCTTGACTTTCTCGCCGTTGCGCGCGCTGACCAGTCGCGGATGCACCTGATACCCGCCATTGGCAATCCGCGCCGTCATCACGGCCAGTTGCAGGGGGGAGGCGAGCATATACCCTTGCCCGATCCCCGCGTGCAGTGTTTCGCCCGCGTGCCACGGCTCGTCCCGGTTTGCGCGCTTCCACGCTTTATCGGGCATGATCCCCGATTTCGTTCCCAGCAGCCCGATCTCCGGCAAGACGCCAATCCCGAATTTGCGCGAAACCTCGGCCAGCCGGTCAATACCGACCCGTTTGGCGAGGTCATAGAAGAATATATCGCATGATTGTTTCAGCGCGTTTTCAAGGTCCATCAACCCGTGCCCATGCCGTTTCCAGCAGTGAAAGCGGTGGCTGCCCAGTTCGATATACCCGCCGCAATGCACCGCATGGCCGCCTCCGATCAGCCCTGCTTGCAGGGCCGCCAGCGCCACCACCATCTTGAAGGTCGAGCCGGGCGGATAAAGGCCCGCGACCGCCTTGTGGCTCAGAGGCCGCTTCTCATCATCGCGCAGCGCCACCCAGTCTTTTTGCGACAATCCCAGCACGAAACCGTTCGGATCAAACCCCGGTGATGACGCCATCGCAAGCACGTCACCGTCGTAAATATCCATCACGACAACCGACCCGCTCTCCTCGCCCAGCCTCTGCATCGCATATTTTTGCAGGTCGAAATTCAACGTCAGCGTCAGGTCTTCGCCCGCGATCCCGTCGCGATGCTCCAATTCGCGGATCGGGCGGCCGTGCACGTCTTTTTCAACGCGGATCAGCCCCGCTTTTCCGCGCAGCGCGGTCTCCTCGATCTGCTCGACACCGGATTTGCCGATCCGCATTCCGGGCAGCTTGAGAACGGCCCGTTCCTCGCCCGCGCGCTCGACATCTTTTTCGGATGGTGAGGCGACATAGCCGGTGATGTGCCCGGCGAAATCGGTCTGCGGATAATGCCGCGTCAGGCCCAGCTCCGGCGCGATTCCGGGCAGGGCAGGGGCGTTGGCATTCACCTCGGCAAACTCATCCCATGACAGGTTTTCCGCGATCACGACGGGCAGGAACGCCTTGGTCGCTTTGATTTCCTTCATCAAAACCGCGCGCCGCACGGGCGACAGCGTGATGATTTTGGACAGCCGCTCAAGCGTGTCTTCAATATCGCCGGCCTCTTCGCGATAAAGCACAACGCGGTAATTTTGCCGGTTCACCGCCAGCGGCTTGCCGTCATGCGCGAAGATTTGACC
>CALDZQ010000148.1 GCA_937944035.1 uncultured Neomegalonema sp.
GGTGCGGGGGCCGCCGGCATGATGTGCGCCGCCATCGCGGGCGCGCGGGGCAAAAATGTGCTGTTGCTCGACCATGCGGATAAGCCCGGCAAGAAAATCCTGATCTCCGGCGGCGGGCGCTGTAACTTCACCAACATGCACTGCGCGCCGGAGAATTTCCTCTCGCAGAACCCGCATTTCTGTAAATCGGCCCTCGCCCGCTACACCCAATACGACTTCCTCGACCTGATCGAAAAGCACCGCATACCGTGGCACGAGAAGACGCTGGGCCAACTGTTCTGCGACACCTCCGCCCGCGAGGTCGTGGCGCTGCTGCTGGCGGAATGCGAGGCGGGCGGCGTGGATTTGCGCCTGTCTCATCAGATCGGCGAGATCACCCACGGCGACGGCTACACCGTCAGCACGGACAAAGACAGCTTCACCGCCCCCGCGCTCGTGCTGGCCACGGGCAGCCTGTCGATCCCGAAAATGGGCGCGACCGGACTGGCCCATAAAATCGCCAGGCGTTTCGGCCTCCCCCTCACCGACATCCGCCCCGGCCTCGTCCCCTTCACCTTCTCGGACGCCGCGCTGAAGATGATGCAGCCCCTCAGCGGCCTGTCTCTCGACTGCACGGTCGCCTGCGAGGGCACATCCTTCCGCGAGGCGATGCTGCTCACCCATCGCGGTCTATCCGGCCCCGCGATCCTGCAAATCTCAAGCTATTGGCGCGAGGGGCGCGAGATCACGCTGAACATAACCCCGGACACCGACGCAGCCGACGCCCTGATCCGCTTCAAACGCGAGCGCGGCAAATCCGAGCCGAAAACCGCCCTCACCACCCTCCTCCCCACCCGCCTCGCCAGCGCTTTCGCCGACACACTGGACGCCAAGCGCCTTGCCGACATGCCCGACAAAGCCCTCGCCGCACTGGGCGCACAGCTCAACGGCTGGCAGCTCACCCCGTCCGGAACCGAAGGCTACGCCAAGGCCGAGGTCACGCTGGGCGGCATCGACACCGACGCGCTCAGCGCCAAGACGATGGAGGCCAAAACCATGCCCGGCCTCTACGCCATCGGCGAGGCGGTGGACGTGACCGGATGGCTGGGCGGGTATAATTTCCAATGGGCATGGTCCAGCGGCTGGGCTGCCGGACAAGCGCTGTAAAGGACCACCGATGACAAAGCTCTACATCGACGCCGACGCCTGCCCCGTCAAAGAAGAAGCCCTGCGCGTGGCCGACAGGCACGGCGTGGAAGTGTTCATCGTCAGCAATGGCGGCATCCGCCCCAACCCGCACCCGCTGGTCCAAACCATCGTCGTACCCGACGGCCTGGACATCGCCGACACCTGGATCGCCGAGCGCATCGGCGCGGGCGACATCTGCGTCACCACAGACATTCCGCTGGCCGACCGCTGCATCACAGCCGGGGGCGCGGTACTCAAGCCCAATGGCGAGGAGTTGAGCCACGCCAATATCGGCAACATCCTCGCCATGCGCGACCTGATGACCGACATGCGCGCCGCCAATCCGCTGGGCGCGGGCGGCGGCAACAAGCCGTTCTCGAAGGCGGACAGGTCGAATTTTTTGAACAAGCTGGAGGTTATGGTGCGCAAGGCGAAGGGTTGAAGCGCGCACTGAAAGACTGAGACAACATTTAAGAATATATTATGCATCATATTAAAGTTGCAATTGACTTCGTAATTTTAACGAGCATTGTGAAGGAATGCTTCCATTTGCAACAGAATTTCCCGTCAAAAAATTTGACACCAGAGCTGAATTTATAGCCGAAATTACCGCGTGGTTGCGGGGTATGGAAAACAGCACGGTACTCTCCCCTACTTCCGAAAAAGATTTGGATGGTGAGACAGCTCATCTTTTGTCTGCCTCAGGCGAAGAGTTGCGACTGAGGCAAATCAGCGATGAAGAAAAATGGAGCGCGATCGGCTTTCGGCACGATTTTACTGATTGTTGCGGAAGGACTTGGCGCACAGAAGGCGTACTCAAATACGAAAGCGAAAACCCAGATGAAAACTTAATCAGGTTTAGAACCCAGTGTCTGGCGAATACGCCTGAAGCACACCTAACAAATCCAAAAAAACCCTATCTCATAAAATCGCTTATCAAAGACGGACGAGGAGGTTGCGATGCAGAGCTAATCGTTAACGATCAACCGTTATGGCTTGAGGATACTGAGTCCGCCCTAAATTTAGCGCAGTCAATCACACTTGGAACAGCAACAAAATGGCTACCGGTAGTCTACGTATCGGCAGTAGCGAAAAATCAATGGCTTCTTAGTCAAAATGAAATTTCGAAATTAGCGTACGATCTTGGTGGTATAGCGCATATTGTTGTCGAACCCGATCGGTCTTTCTCTTTTCGCCTTCGGGACAAGACTTCCGGCAATAATGTATATGGTGGCAGCCTAGGTCTCTCTGTTCCCAAAAGGGGATTTGTGGGACGTTATCCTCTTGGATGGCAAACCCAGAACGGCAGGCAACTGATAGCAGCTGTAAAAGCTGCATCAATACAGCTTCGTGGTCAAATGCCATCGCTAGGCTGGGACTGGACTGAGCTTCAAGAACGTGCCCTTCATGCTCAGCGCGCGCGTGACAAAAACCGACTGACAGCAGAAGAAGAAAAAAAACTAGACCAAGAAGAGATAAAAATCTTAAATGAAAAAATTGACCAGTTAAATTTACAAATTGCAGAAGAACGAAAAAAAGAATCATTTCCAGAAGAAGGAGATTCAGAAAAAAATTTCAAAATATTATTTGGCACAGAACTATATACAGGTGAAATTTATGATAGACTCCGATATGCTGCTAAAATTGCCTTGATAGTTTCAGATCAACAAGGTCTTGATCAGCGATCAAAAGCTGTTTTGGAAAATTTCAGAGACCGAGTTTCACCGTCGCCGGCGTTAAATGAACTTGTGGAAGACCTCAAACGCGCAACTAGAGACCCTAATAGAGCAGCAAGTGAACTCAAATCTTTGCTAGGAAGACATGGGTATCAGGAAAAATCTAACAATAAACATATCAGGCTTGAAGCAAACGATACGCAGCGCGGACTGGATACAATCACTATTCCTAAAACACCAAGCGATCATCGCGCCCTCAAAAACCTTCGAAAGCAAATAGAACATTCTTTAGGGATAGATAAGTTGATTAAATAAACTGCCACCCCACCGCTCAAGCCTTCGCATACGGGTCCATCAGCCGCTTATGCTCATCGAGCGCGAACCGGTCGGTCATGCCGGCGATATAATCCGCCACAACCCGCGCCTGAACCGCCCGCTCCGCGCCCTTCGCATGGCGGGACCAGGCGTCGGGCAGTAGCGTCGGATCATCCAGCAGCAACGGGAACATATCCTCAATCACCCGCTGCGCCTTGCCCATCATCCGGTTGACGCGGTAATGGCGGTACATCCGCGCGAACAGGAACGCCCTGATCGCCTTCACCCCCTCGTTCAGCCCCTCTGAGAACGCACATAAAGGCGCGTTATGCGCCCGCACCGCCTCCGCCGTCTCAGGGGCCAGCGCCTCTATCCGCCGCTCCGTCTCGGCCAGCATATCCGCCACCATCACCGAGAACAGCCGCCGCAGCGCCTCGTGTACCCGGCGCGGCTCCTCGACCCCGCCATGCCGCGCATCGACATCGCGGATAATCGGCCCGATCAGCGGCAGTTCGGCCACCTCGTCCAGTGTGAAGAAACCCGCCCGCAAGCCGTCATCAAGATCATGATTATTATAAGCAATATCATCCGCCAACGCCGCAATCTGCGCCTCTAAACTGGCATGAGTGCCAAGCTCCAAGTCGCTCAGCAGATGCGCCTCGCGGATCGCGAAGGGCAGCGCGTCCAGCGTCACCCCCTCCACCAACAACGGCCCGTTATGCTTGACCAGTCCTTCCAGCGTCTCCCAAGTCAGGTTCAGCCCGTCAAACCGCGCATAGCGTTGCTCCAGCTTGCTGACCACGCGCAGGGCTTGGGCGTTGTGGTCGAACCCCTGAAAATCACGCATCAGCGTGTTCAGCGCGATCTCCCCCGCATGGCCGAACGGCGTGTGCCCCAAATCATGGGCCAGCGCCACCGCCTCCGCCAAATCCTCATTCAGCCGCAACGTCCGCGCCACCGAGCGCGCAATCTGCGCCACTTCCAGCGAATGGGTCAGGCGCGTGCGGTAATAATCACCCTCATGCGCCACGAACACTTGAGTCTTATGCATCAGCCGCCGGAACGCGCTGGAATGCAGGATGCGGTCACGGTCGCGTTGATGCGGCGAACGGTGTGCGCTTTCATCCTCATCGACAACCCGTCCACGGGTTTTCAACGGATTGACCGCATAAGGTTTTAGCTGGGCGGCTTCAATCATGGTATCCCTTGCGCTTGCGAGCGGCGTGACTACTTTGAGTGTAATGCAGTTTCGGAGGAAGCGCGATATGGACGGATCAACAATCTCAGCGGGTGGCATCGGCGTAACCGAGGCGGCGTTCGCTCAGTTGTCGGAAATTCTGGATGGTACGCAGTCGGAGAAGTTTCTCCGCGTGGCCGTGTTGGGCGGCGGGTGCTCCGGCTTTCAGTATAAATTCGACCTCGATGACGCCACCGCCGAAGACGATGTGATTATCGAGAAAGCGGGCATTCGTGTTGCCGTGGATTCAATCTCGCAGCCGTTTCTGGAAGGCGCGGTCATCGACTATAAAAACGAGCTGATCGGCGCGCATTTCGCCATCGAAAACCCCAACGCCACCAGCTCCTGCGGCTGCGGAACCAGCTTTTCGATGTGACCATAAAAAAATCCGCCCCGGTTTACCGGAGCGGATCATTAAACACTTACACAGATACTCGTAACTTACTCACTCATAAACCATTTTAACCGTTAACACCGTGATCTGGATCACTGCCGACGGGCTTTAGCCCGCACTAACAGTCTCATCACCCAAAAGACCCATTTTGAACAGCAGGCCAGCCGCCGCAGCACCAAGAGCAGGTGCAACGATGAACAACCACAGCTGAGCAAGAGCTTGGCCACTACCCGAGAAGATTGCCGGGCCGATCGAACGTGCAGGATTAACCGAAACGCCTGTAATCATGATGCCGAACAGGTGGATCACAACCAGCGCAAGACCAATCGCGAGACCGGCATGTGCGCCGCCAGCGCCAGCATTGTTCGACGTAGAACCAAGGATCACGACGAGGAACAGGAAGGTTGCTACAAGCTCGAAAACAAACGCGGATACAAGACCATACTCGCCAAGATACCCTTCGCCCCAACCATTCGTACCACCGACTTTACCGAAGATAATCAGCAGCAGAAGCGCACCGGCACAAGCACCTGCGATCTGTGCAATCCAGTAGCGGAACATCTGAGCGGTTGTCATCCGACCCGCGAGCATCGCACCAAGGCTAACCGCAGGGTTGATGTGACAGCCCGAAATCGGACCGATACCATAAGCCATACCAATCAGCGCAAGTCCGAATGCAAAGCTGATCCCGACAACACCTGCGATATTATCAGCGCCGGCTCCGATGGCCATTGCCGTGCCACAGCCAAACAAGACCAGTGTTAGTGTACCGATAAACTCGGCAATCATCTCTCTCGACATTATAATCCCTCAAAAATTGTTACTCACATATGGTGAAGTAGCAATTCTAGTACCAAGGAAGAAAATACCGCTTGTTCTATATAAATTCACAGTTAAGCGTTGATTAAGAACTTTTACCTGTGCGTCAAACTACTTAAGATTGAGTTGTTTCGCAAATTGAGACACGGTTTGAGCGGTCAAGTTGTTATAAGACTCATAATATCAGACCAACGGCCTTAAATACTGACCGTTACCATTTCCCCCCTTCCCCGCACTCCGATGCGGGGTCTGTTGAACGAGAGTGCTTCGCTGAGAAAGGCTCCACATCGGAGTGCGGGGAAGGGATCTTTTTTAAGATTCAGCACCAAAGGCCGTTAATATCAGACCGACCGCTTGGCACGCAGTTTTTGCCAATAGTCGAGTCGCTTCTTAAGTTCACGCTCAAACCCGCGCTCGACCGGATCGTAAAACCGGGTCCGGCCCATGCTTTCGGGGAAATAATCATCGCCGGAGAACGCATCCGGCTGATCGTGGTCATAGGCATAGCCGTCGCCATAGCCCAAATCCTTCATCATCTTCGTCGGCGCGTTGAGAATGTGCATCGGCGGGTCCAGCGACCCCGTCTCCTTCGCCGCCCGCATCGCCGCTTTATAGGCCGCGTATGCCGCGTTCGATTTCGGCGCGGTGGCGACATAGACCACCGCTTGCGCTATCGCCAACTCCCCTTCGGGCGAGCCGAGAAAGTCGTATGTGTCCTTCGCCGCCAATGCCTGCTTCAGCGCTTCGGGATCGGCAAGGCCAATATCCTCCACCGCCATCCGCACCACCCGGCGCACGATATAGAGCGGATCTTCGCCCCCTTGAAGCATCCGCGCCAGCCAATACAGCGCCGCGTCAGGGTCAGACCCCCGCACCGACTTGTGCAGCGCCGAGATCAGATTGTAATGCCCCTCGCGCCCCTTGTCATAGATCGGCGCGCGCCGGGCGAGGGTTTTCGCCAGCGCCTCCGGTTTCAGCGGCTCGGCTCCGTGCGAGGCGAGCAACTCCTCTGCCAGATTGAGCAAAAACCGCCCGTCCCCGTCCGCCATCGCGATCAACGCATCCCGCGCCTCAGGGGTAAGCGGCAGGGCGCGCTCCGTCTCCTCGGCCCGCACCAGCAACGCTTCCAGCGCCGCCGCATCAAGGCGTTGCAGCACCAGCACCTGCGCCCGGCTCAGCACAGCGGAGTTCAACTCGAAGGACGGGTTTTCAGTCGTCGCCCCGATCAGGATGATCGAGCCATCCTCCATATGCGGCAGAAAACTGTCCTGCTGCGCGCGGTTGAAGCGGTGGATTTCATCCACAAACAGCAGCGTCCCCTGCCCCACCGCACGGCGCCCCTTCGCTGCCTCGAACACTTTGCGCAGGTCGGCAACACCGGTGAAAATCGCACTGATCTGCTCAAAGTGCAGATCGCTCGCATCGGCCAGCAGCCGCGCGATGGTGGTCTTGCCCACCCCCGGCGGTCCCCACAGGATCGCAGAGCTTAACCGCCGCTCCGCCACCATACGGCCCAGCGGCGCATCGGGGGCGAGAAGATGCTCCTGCCCGATCACCTCCTCAAGCGTCCGGGGCCGCAGCCTGTCCGCTAAAGGCCGTGGCGCGCCGTCGGCCAGACCCGCCGCCCCGAACAAATCACTCATCCGCGCGTGTTCAGCCGCAACAGCCGCCCGTCCCGCTCAATCGCGATGCGCCATGCGCCCGCCGCCGTTGACAACGCGAACTCAACATCACTGACCATCAAAATATCAGTTTCATTGATCTCGCGGATGATGTCACCGGGACGGATGCCGTAGCGCGCCGCGATGCCCCGCTGCACTGTCGTCACGATCACCCCCTCCAGCACGGGATCAAGCCCCTCTTCCTGTGCCAGTGCCGGGTTGATATTGGCGATCACGGCCCCGCTGAACGGGTTCCGCCCCGCAATCTCGGAGACATCACGCGGCGGGTCTTCCGGTGCGGCCACCAGCAGCACATCCGCATTTTTCTGCGCCCCGTTCCGCAGATAACTGATCGGCAGCGCATCACCCAGACGCCCCGTTCCAAGACGATAGTTCAGCGATGCCAAATCGGACACGGGCAACCCCTCGACATCCAGGATAATATCGCCCGATTTCAATCCCGCCTCCACAAAAGCGCTGCGCGGATGGATGCCCGACAAAATCACGCCGTTCGGCAGCGGCAGACCAAGCGATTCGGCGATTTCCTGCGTAACGGGCTGACCATCAACACCCAGCCACGCCCGCGCGACCGTCGCACTGCCGCTCGCCGCACTTTCCACCGCTTGCCGTGCAAGATCGGCGGGGATCGCAAAACCGATACCGTTAGAGCCGCCCGAACGGCTGAGAATCATCGTATTGATCCCTACCAGCCGCCCGCTCATATCCACCAGCGCACCGCCGGAGTTGCCGGGATTTATCGCCGCATCGGTCTGGATAAACACCTGTCCGTCCTCGCCCGTGCGCGTCTGTGCCGAGACGATGCCGCTCGTCACCGTCTGGCCCACCCCGAACGGGTTGCCGATGGCCAGCACCAGATCGCCGACTTCCATCGTATCCGAATCTCGAAACTCCAGTGTCGGCAAGCTGCGGGCCTCAATTTTTAAAACCGCCAGATCGGTCCGCTCATCCACCAGCAACACACGCGCCTGAAATTCGCGGCGGTCATTGAGAGCCACCGTGATTTCATCCGCGCCCTCGATCACATGCGCGTTGGTCAGCACCACACCACTCTCATGCACGATCACCCCCGACCCAAGCGAGGTTTCGGGGCGCGAAGGGCGATTGAGGCGTTGACCGAAAAGCATCTCGAAAATCGGATCATTGAAGCGTTGCTTCATATGCGTTTTCGTAAAGATACTCGCCACAGCGGGCGCTGCCGAGCGCACCACGGGCGCAAAGGACAGCGAAATCTGTTGCTGTGACTGCGGGACCGACGCTTGCGGAACCGTGTATAACGGTGCAGGGGCCGCCCCGCCGAGCAGCGATTGCTGCGCGATACCGGACCCGGCCGCAAAAGCGCCGATGCCCGTCAATGTCGCCAATGCTGCAACTGCAACCAATTTTCGCATTATTGCCTCCTCAGGTCGTAAGACAATTATCACATAATGCGTGGAACGCGCTTTTGAAGGCAATCCGTCTGTCACAACACTTCAACAAAAAAAGCGCCGCCCGGAGGCAGCGCTTTTCCAAAACGTCTTGAACGATATAAAGATCATTCCGGATACTCAAACTTCTTGTTTTGAAGCGTTTTCCGGGTGGAGCAATAACCTGATGCCCGCGAAATTGATCGCAGCCGTTCAATGGGAGGAGATTACTCCATCTCGGCCATTTCCATCGCAGCGCGCTCGCGGTCGCCTGCACCTTTAGCATCCACATCGCGGTCAACCAGCTCGATGATCGCCATCGGGGCTGCATCGCCATAGCGGAAACCCGCTTTCATGACGCGGGTATAGCCACCGTTGCGCTCGGCCATGCGGGGCGCGACCACGTCAAACAGACGCGATACAGCCGCATCGGTTTTCAGCTTTGCACGAACCAGACGGCGCGCATGGATGTCACCGCGCTTACCCAGCGTGATGAGGCGCTCGATATACGGGCGCAGCTCTTTCGCTTTAGGCAGCGTGGTTTTAATTTGCTCATGTTCGATCAGCGAGGCCGCCATGTTGGCGAACATTGCCTGCCGGTGCGTATGTGTGCGGTTCAGTTTCCGCCGTCCGTTACCGTGTCTCATAGGATTTTCCTTTTTTGCTTTGTCAGGCCGCCGTGTGATCTTTTTTATTATAAGCGACCGCTTGGGGACCGGGCCGTCCGTCTGATGACGTAAGCCCGCTCCGGTATTATTCAGACCTTAAAACTGGTCTTCAAACTTCTTCGACAGCTCGTCGATATTCTCCGGCGGCCATTCGGTCACGTCCATGCCGAGATGCAGACCCATGCCGTTCAGCACTTCCTTGATCTCGTTCAGTGACTTGCGCCCGAAGTTCGGCGTGCGCAGCATTTCCGCCTCGGTCTTCTGGATCAGATCACCGATGTAAACGATATTATCGTTTTTCAGGCAGTTCGCGGAACGCACCGAAAGCTCCAGCTCATCAACCTTCTTCAGCAGAAGCGGGTTGAATTCCAGCTCAGGCTCGTCGGCCTTCTGAACATGCTCTTCAGGCTCTTCAAAGTTGACGAAGGTCCGCAGCTGATCCTGAAGAATGCGCGCGGCATAGGCCAAGGCATCATCGGGGGACAGCGAGCCGTCCGTTTCGATTGTCATGGTCAGCTTATCATAATCGAGAACCTGTCCCTCACGGGTCGGCTCGACTTTATAGCTGACGCGACGAACAGGGCTGTACAGCGCATCAACCGGGATCAACCCGATGGGTGCATCTTCGGCACGGTTCGTATCGGCAGGGACATAGCCCTTGCCCACTTCAATCGTCAGTTCCATGTGAATCTCCGCACCCTCATCGAGGTGACAGATGACATGGTCAGGGTTCATGATCTCGATGTCGGCGGTCTGCGTTATCGCAGACGCCTTTACCGGACCCGGTCCCTTCGCGTGCAGTGACAGGCGCTTTGGCCCCTCAACATGCATCGCCAACGCCAGTGATTTCACATTCAGCACAATATCGGTCACGTCCTCGCGGACGCCGGCGACCGATGAAAACTCGTGCAGAACGCCGTCAATCTGAACGCCTGTGACAGCGGCCCCTTGAATCGACGACAGCAACACGCGGCGCAGCGCGTTGCCCATTGTCAGACCAAAACCGCGCTCAAGCGGTTCGGCGACAACAGTTGCTTTACGTTTCGGGTCTACACCCGGTTGAATATCAAGCGATTGCGGCTTGATAAGATCGGCCCAGTTCTTCTGGATCAATGGAGCCTCCATTCTCGCGTGACAGGTGAACCGCCCGTCACATCTCCCGAGGGATTCCGTATCCGTGGTTCAAACGAAGAACCCGCCCCCGCAAAAAACGGGAACGGGGATATTCAGACGCCTTGTTGAGGCGAGAGAATTTATACGCGGCGACGCTTTGGCGGGCGGCAGCCGTTGTGCGGGATCGGCGTGACATCACGGATCGCAGTGATCGTCATACCAACAGCCTGAAGCGCGCGCAGTGCTGATTCGCGACCCGAACCCGGACCCTGCACCATCACTTCGAGCGTGCGCATTCCATGCTCTTGCGCTTTCTTACCAGCATCCTCAGCGGCCATCTGCGCCGCATATGGCGTGGACTTACGCGAGCCTTTGAAACCCATCGTGCCGGACGAGGACCATGCAATCGCATTGCCCTGAACGTCGGTGATCGAGATCAGCGTGTTGTTGAAGCTGGAATTCACATGCGCAACGCCGGATGCGATATTTTTCCGCTCTTTGCGTTTTGTACGAGCCTTTTCGCGTGCCATTTCTCGGCCCCCTTATTTCTTCTTGCCAGCAATGGCTTTGGCCGGACCTTTGCGCGTGCGCGCGTTGGTGTGGGTCCGCTGACCCCGCACCGGAAGACCACGACGGTGACGCAGGCCGCGATAGCAACCAAGGTCCATCAGACGCTTGACGTTCATCGACACCTGACGGCGCAGATCGCCCTCAACTGTCAGGTCCGAGTCAATCGTTTCACGGATTTGCAGAATTTCCGCATCCGTCAATTCATTCACCCGACGGGTATGATCCAGGCCGACCTTCTCGCAAATCATATTTGCGACGTTCGGGCCAATGCCGTGGATATACGTAAGCGCAATAACAACGCGCTTGTTTGTCGGGATGTTCACGCCAGCTATACGCGCCACAATAATCTCTCCGTCGGATCAGGAGCGGCGGGAATAGCCCAAACCGCTGTCATCTTCAAGTCATTCTCACCAGCGAAATCGCGGTGCGTTCAGTTCAGGCCAAAATCAATTCAAAACCTTGGCAATCTGGGCCGTTACGTCGTTGATGTCGGCAGTCCCGTCAACAGTCTTCAGAGACTTGTTGGCATAGTAGTAGCCGATCAGCGGTGACGTATCCTTATAGTAATTCAGCAACCGCGTCCGCATTGATTCTTCATTGTCGTCCGCGCGATGGACAAACCCGTCCGCCGAGCCGCACTTGTCACAAACATCTTCCGTCGCAGGCTTCTTAAAGCTGCGGTGATACCCTTCACCGCATTTACCGCATGTGAAACGGCCCACAACACGCTCGACCAGTACGGCATCGTCACAGCGCATCTCAACAACGGCGTCCAGATTGTGCCCCTTGCTCTCAAGCAGCGCACCGAGTGCGTCCGCCTGAGCCAAAGTGCGCGGGAAACCATCAAAAATCACGCCGCCTTTAACATCGTCTTCTTCGAGGCGCTCCGAGATAATGCCAATCACGACTTCATCTGTAACCAGATCGCCCCGTTCCATAATCGCCTTGGCCTGCTGTCCAACTTCCGAACCAGCGGCAACCGCTGCACGCAGCATGTCTCCGGTGGAAAGTTGAACCATGCCGTCACGCTGTTCAAGGATACGCGCCTGCGTTCCCTTACCTGCGCCCGGCGGGCCAAGAAGAATTATGTTCATTTTCTACGTCCCCGCAGTTTGGACCGTTGGATCAGCCCTTCATACTGGTGCGCGAGAAGATGACTTTGGATCTGCGACACCGTGTCCATCGTCACGCTAACAATAATCAGCAGCGATGTGCCACCAAAATAGAAAGGCACGGCCATCCGCGATGTCAAAATCTCAGGCAAAAGACAAACCAGTGCCAGATAAGCAGCACCGACAACGGTCAACCGCGTAAGCACATAATCGAGATATTCCGCCGTTCGCTTACCGGGACGAATACCGGGCACAAAACCGCCATTGCGTTTCAGGTTATCCGAGACCTCTTCGGGGTTAAAAACAACCGCCGTATAGAAGAACGCGAAGAACACGATACCGGCCACATACAGCAGCAGATATAAAGGCTGCCCACGACCGAGCGACGCGGTGATCGTTGTGAGCCAATCCGGTCCGCCCTGGCCATAAAAACCAACGAGCGTCATGGGCAGGATCAACAGCGAGGACGCGAAAATCGGCGGGATAACACCGGCGGTGTTTACCTTCAACGGCAAGTGCGAGCTTTCGCCGCCAACCTGACGGGACTGGCTAACCTGACGTTTGGGGTACTGGATCAGAATACGCCGCTGGGCGCGCTCCATGAACACCACAAACGCGATGACCAGAATGGCCATGATGATGATACCGATGATGACCGCCGGCGAGAGAACGCCGCGCTTACCCATATCAAGCGTCTGCGCAATCGCGCCCGGCAGTTCCGCGACGATACCACAGAAGATAATAAGCGAAATACCGTTACCGACACCACGCGCGGTGATCTGCTCACCGAGCCACATCAGGAACACCGTACCGCCAACCAGCGTGAGCGCGGCCGTCACCTTGAAAAACATACCGGGGTCGGTCGCAATACCTTGCGCATCCATACCCGACGCCAGCCCCCATGACTGCACGATAGCGAGAGCCACCGTACCGTAACGGGTGTATTGGTTGATCTTCTTCCGGCCCTGCTCGCCCTCTTTCTTAAGCTTTTCAAGCGAAGGAACCATCGAAGTCATCAGCTGCATGATAATCGATGCCGAGATGTACGGCATGATACCAAGCGCAAAAATCGACATCCGGCCGATAGCACCGCCCGTGAACGTGTTCAGGACATCACCGATGCCCCCCGTCAGACGCTCGACAGCAAGACGTAGCTGCTCCGGATCAACACCGGGCAACGGAATATATGTGCCAAGCCGATAAACGATCAGCAAAGACAAAGTGAACAGCAAGCGGTTTTGAAGGTCTTTGGCTTTGCCAAAGGCCTTCCAGCTCATGTTCGCTGCGAGTTGTTCAGCCTGCGAGGCCATGTGGCATCCTCCATCCGGAGAGAGGCGAAGCTATTGCTTTACGCCTCATCGCCCGCACTGGGGGCGACAACTTTCGGGTCAAGCGTGAGCGAACCACCAGCTTTGGACACCACGTCATGCGCCGACGCCGAGGCAGTCGATGCTGTGATGGTAAGCGCGGCTTTCAGTTCACCGTTTCCAAGGATACGCAGCCCGTGCTTGCGGGGCCGGCGCACGACGCGCGCAGCCACCAGGGCCTCCTCGGTAACAGGGTTCGCGGCATCGATTGCACCACGATCCACGGCCGCTTGCAACTGGCCGGTGTTCACAACCGCGTATTCCTTACGGTTAAGGCTGTTAAAGCCCCGCTTTGGAAGACGGCGGTGAATGGGCATTTGCCCACCTTCAAAACCCTTGATCGCAACACCGGAACGCGATGTTTGGCCCTTGATACCACGGCCACCCATCTTACCCAAACCGGAGCCTGGACCACGTCCACGGCGTTTCTTCGATTTGGTCGCACCTGAATTATCGCTCAGATCGTGCAGTCTCATGACGCTCTCCTTTGCCGGAAATCACGGGCGCGCGTCATGAGCGCCCGGAACACAGCTTCAATTGAAAAGGCAGTTAGCCTTTTTCTTCCACAATCTCAACGAGATGCGGAATTTTACGGATCATGCCGCGCACAGAAGGAGTATCCTCCAGCTCACGTGTGCGATGCATTTTGTTCAGGCCCAGGCCAACAAGCGTAGCGCGCTGGTCGGCAGGGCGGCGGATCGGGCTGCCGATCTGCTTTACGACGACGGTTTTAGCCATTGTCGACTTCCTCCTCTAGCGCCTGCTCCGACTTCGGCGTTGCCTCGGTGCGGCGCGAAACGATTTGCGCGACTTTCAGGCCACGACGCGAAGCCACACGGCGGGGGCTGTCCTCGGACTTGAGACCCTCGATCGTGGCACGCACCATGTTATACGGGTTCTGCGAACCGGTCGATTTCGCGACGATGTCACGAATACCAAGCGTTTCGAATACCGCGCGCATCGGACCACCGGCGATGATGCCCGTACCCTCTGGAGCGGTACGCATAACAACTTTACCAGCGCCCCAACGACCTTGCGTATCATGGTGAAGGGTACGACCTTCACGCAGCGGAACGCGGATCATGTTGGTTTTGGCCTGCTCGGTCGCCTTGCGGATTGCCTCAGGCACTTCGCGGGCTTTACCCTTGCCAAAGCCAACACGGCCTTTTTGATCGCCAACAACGACGAGGGCGGCGAAACCGAAGCGACGGCCACCTTTAACCACTTTAGCCACGCGGTTGATGTGGACAAGGCGGTCAACGAATTCCGACTGTTCTTCTTCTCTACGAGCCATTTGCGCGCTCCCTTAAAACTTCAGACCGGCTTCACGCGCCGAATCTGCGAGGGCCTTCACACGCCCGTGGAAGATATAGCCGCCGCGATCGAAATAGACTTCTTCGACGCCGGCTTCCTTGGCGCGCTCTGCGACCAATTTGCCAACCTGAGCTGCCGTGTCCATGTTGTTCTTGCCCTTGATGCCAAGGGATTTGTCCAACGTGGAAGCAGCAGCCAAGGTAACGCCGCGCGTGTCGTCGATGACTTGCGCGTAGATATTCTTGCCTGAGCGGAAAACGCTGAGACGCACGCGGCCCCGCATAACCCGTTTCAGTTTGCTCCGCACCCGAAGGCGGCGACGAGCAAGAGGTGTCAGTGACTTTGCCATCACAACGGTCCTTACTTCTTCTTGCCTTCCTTGCGGAAGATATATTCATCGGAATAGCGGATACCCTTGCCTTTATAAGGCTCTGGCTTGCGCCATTCACGGATATTCGCCGCGACCTGACCAACGAGCTGTTGGTCGATACCTGCGACTTCGATCTCGGTCGGCTTCGGCGTCTTGACTTCGATGCCGGCAGGAACCGGAAACTCGATGTCATGCGAGTAACCGAGCGACAGTTTCAAGGTTTGACCCTGCGCCTGCGCACGATAACCAACGCCGGTGATTTCCAGCTTCTTCGTGAAGCCTTCGCTCACCCCGATGACACAGTTTTCAACCTGTGTGCGGGACATACCCCACATCTGACGCGCGCGCTTGCTGTCATCCGCCGGATTAACCGTAACCGCACCATCCTCTAGCGCGATAACAACCTCATCAGGCGCCGTGAAGGTGCGAACACCTTTCGGGCCTTTGGCTTCGACTGTATTTCCGTTCACCTTGATCTCAACGCCGCTCGGCATCGGGACAGGCTTCTTTCCAATACGGGACATTGGATTTCCCTTATCTTATGCAGTGCCTATTAGAAGACAGTGCAGAGAACCTCGCCACCAACATTCGCGTCGCGCGCTGTTGAATCGGACATAACACCTTTCGGGGTCGAAAGGATCGAAACACCGAGGCCGTTACGGACACGGGGCATATCATTCACGTTGCTGTACACGCGGCGGCCGGGCTTCGACACGCGGCTCAGTTCGCGAATGACCGGGCGGCCTTCGAAATACTTGAGCGAGATCGTGTACTGGGGCTTGCCCGCAGCGTCTTCACCAGCTTCATAACCACGGATGTAGCCTTCAGCTTTCAGCACGTCCAAAACCCAGCCGCGAAGCTTGGAAGCGGGCGTAACTGTTGTTGACTTACCGCGCATCTGGGCATTCCGGATGCGGGTCAGCATATCACCAAGAGGATCGGAAAAAGACATAGAACCCCCTTACCAGCTTGATTTGGTCATACCGGGGACAAGTCCCTGGTTGGCCAATTCACGCAGCGCGATACGCGACATCTTGAGTTTACGATAATAACCGCGAGGACGGCCACTGACATTACAGCGGTTGCGCAGGCGGTTCGGTGCGGAATTGCGAGGCAGTTCAGCCAACTTCAGACGCGCCGCGAAGCGCTCTTCCATCGACTTGCTCTCGTCGATTGCGATCGCTTTCAGTTCAGCACGTTTCGCCGCATATTTTGCAACAAGGCGCTCGCGCTTCTTCTGAGTCTGGATCGTACCGTCTTTTGCCATATTACTTGCTCCTGTCCGCGCTACGCTTGATCTGAGAACGGCATGTTGAAGTGCGTAAGCAACGCTTTCGCTTCAGCATCCGTTACAGCGTTCGTGCAGATCACGATATCCATCCCCCGAACGTGATCGACTTTATCGTAGTCAATCTCCGGGAAGATGATCTGTTCTTTCAGGCCCAATGCGTAGTTACCGCGACCATCAAAGCTGTTGCCTTTCACACCGCGAAAGTCGCGGATGCGGGGCATTGCCACAGTGATGAGACGATCAAGAAACTCGTACATGCGGGCGCGGCGAAGAGTAACCTTCACGCCAAGCGGCATCCCTTCACGAACCTTGAACCCGGCAATCGAGTTCTTCGCGCGGGTGATAACCGGCTTTTGACCGGCGATCAGTTCGAGTTCTTCAGCAGCTTTTTTAACGCGCTTGCTGTCCTGAACCGCATCGCCGACACCGATGTTGAGAACGATTTTCTCAAGCTGCGGGATCTGCATTGCGTTCTTATATGTGAACTCGTCCTGAAGCTTCGTGCGGATTTCCGCATCATAAAGCGCCTTCAGGCGAGGGATGTAAGCCGAACCATCAGCCATCGATCACTTCTCCCGATTTCTTGGCGAACCGGACTTTTTTACCGTCGTCACCGATGCGGAAACCAACACGCGTCGGGCCACCCTCTTTCGGGTCAACCAATGCGAGGTTTGAAATATCAATCGGCAGAGCTTTCGGCATACGGCCGCCCTGGGAAGATTGACTTTGCTTGGTGTGACGGATTGCCATGTTCACGCCGGCGACGACCGCACGGCCCTCGCTTGGGTTCACGGACTCGATCTCGCCTTCCGACCCTTTATCACGGCCGGAAAGAACGATGACCTTATCGCCTTTTTTCAGCTTCGCAGCCATCAGAGCACCTCCGGCGCCAGCGAGATGATTTTCATGTAGTTCTTCGCGCGCAACTCACGAGGAACCGGCCCGAAGATACGGGTACCGAGCGGCTCGTTGTTGTTGTTGAGAATGACAGCGGCATTCGAGTCAAACCGAATGACAGTGCCGTCTTCGCGACGAATTGCCTTGGCGGTGCGAACGACGACGGCCTTGCGGACCTCACCCTTCTTAACACGACCACGCGGAATTGCCTCTTTCACCGAAACGACGATGATGTCGCCCACATGGGCGTAGCGGCGCTTTGCGCCGCCGAGGACTTTGATGCACTGAACGCGCCGCGCTCCAGAATTGTCGGCAACGTCCAGATTTGATTGCATCTGGATCATAAAATAGGCCTCCCGACCTAATGGCATCACCGGATCAACGGATCACCATCGGTTTCGACGCGCTGGATGTTAACTCCCTATTCGGAAATCAATTCCCAGCGTTTCAATTTCGACAAAGGCGCGCATTCCTGAATGCGCACCAAATCACCCACAGATGCGGAATTATTCACATCATGAGCATGATACTTCTTCGACTTGCGAAGGGTCTTCTTGAGCACCGGATGACGGAAACGGCGTTCCACGTCAACAACAATCGTCTGCTCATTCTTGTCGCTGACAACACGACCCTGAAGAATCCGTTTAGGCATTGCTTATCCCCGGTCCCGAAACTTACGCAGCATCCGCTGCGGAGCGGGCTTTCTCGTTCAAAATCGTCAGAACA
>CALDZQ010000149.1 GCA_937944035.1 uncultured Neomegalonema sp.
CCCTGAGTGTGGCTGTGTTGAGCCTTACTTCATCACCACCCGCCGCAAGTGGAAGTGCCGCGCTTGCTCGAAACAGTTATCTCAACCCGCTTTCGCAGCAATCCGCTTATCGTGTGGTCCTATTTCATCCATAAACACTAGCGGATTCGGCGGTTTGGCTTTATATCGTTGTTGGTGCGTTTGCTACCTAACGCTGTGAAATCGCTCTAAGCCAAAGCGGTAGAGTCCGCGAAAGGCCCGCCGTGACCACCCCGAAAAACCCGCTTCTCGGCTTTGCCGCCGCCTTCGCCGTGCTGCTGATCTGGTCGTCATGGCTGGTGGCGAGCCGCTTCGGTGCGGGATCGACGCTTACGGCCTATGACATGGCCGCGATCCGCTACGGGGTTTCGGCGGTTATCGCCTTTCCGGTTGTGCTGTACCTCAAGCCGTGGCGGACGATGACCGTGGCGCGCATCACGGTGCTGACGACGCTGCTCGGCCCGCTTTACATCCTGCTGGTATTTGAGGGGTTCAAGCACGCCCCCGCCTCGCATGGCGGCATCTTTATGAACGGCATCCTGCCCATCGCGACGCTGTTGGTCGGATGGATATGGCTGTCCGAGCGTATCACCGCAAAGCGTATGGCGGGGGCGGCGATGATCCTGATCGCGACCGCGATGGTCGTTTCCGACGGCGGCGGTTTTGACATCAGGGGCACAGGATTGGGCGACGTGATGTTCGTCGGGGCGGCGTTCTTTTTCGCCGCCTACCTCGTGGTCAGCCGCGTTTGGCAGGTGACAACGGGTCAGGTATTGCTGTGCAGTTCCGTCCTGAACGCGGTGATCTTTGTGCCCTTCTGGTATCTGTTCCTGCCCACGGGCCTGTCCGGCGTCACCACGGACCAGCTGATGCTGCAAATCGTGTATCAGGGATTGGTCCCGAACCTGATCGGCCTGCTGCTGGTCGCTTTGGCCGTGCGCCATATCGGGTCAGAGCCGGTATCGGCGGTTATGGCAGGCGTTCCCGCCCTCGGTGCAGCGCTCGGCGCGGCGTTCCTGGGCGAACCCCTCGGCCCGCTGAGCTGGTTCGCGATAGCCCTGCTGACGGTGGGCATTTGCCTGATGTCGATCAATCGCAAGCGGGGTGGTTGAGCGGGCTGCACGGGGACACCAATCTGTGAGTACCTCACCGGGAGTGCGCAGCACGACCACGCGCCCGACCCGCCCGCCAAAAAACCTTCTGGCGTGATTTCCAAGGAAATCACTTGCAACGGGCGCGTTCCGCTCCCGCCCTCGGTTCGGTCGCTTGAGTTTGAGGCAGCACCGCTCTCAGCCGATGTCACCACACGCCCCGCATTCCGGATCCCGTTTCAGCTTTAACGTCCGCGTCTCCGCCGCCAGCGCGTCGTAGATCAGCATCCGGCCCGTCAGCGGCTCTCCCGCGCGGCAGATGAGTTTGATGACCTCCATCGCCATCAGCGACCCCATCACACCGGGTAACGCCCCCACAACCCCCGCCTCGGCGCATGTCGGGGCCAGTCCCTCCGCCGGACGGTCGGGGAAGACGCAGGCATAGCAGGGCGAGCCGTTGGCGGGGTCATAGACCGACAACTGCCCGTCCCACTGCCCGATGGCCCCCGCCACCAGCGGCCGCCCCAGCCGCGCGCAGGTCTCGTTCAGCAGATAGCGCGTGTCGAAATTATCTGACCCGTCACAGACGATGTCATAGCCGCTGATGATGTCTTCGGCGTTTCCGGCGGTCAGCCGCAGAGTATGCGCGACAACCTCAACACCGGGATTCACCGCCGCCAGCGACCGCCGCGCGCTCTCGGTCTTAGGCAGGCCCACCGCGTCCGTGGCGTGCAGCACCTGGCGTTGCAGGTTAGACAGATCGACGCTGTCATCATCCACCACACCCAGCGTCCCCACTCCGGCGGCGGCCAGATACAGCAGCAACGGCGACCCCAAGCCCCCCGCACCAAGGCTGAGCACCCGCGCCTTGCGCAGCCGCGCCTGCCCCGGTCCGCCGATCTCGCGCAGCACAATGTGGCGGGCATAGCGTTCAAGATCGTCATCGGAGAGGGACATGGCCAAACCTTCGCAACAGGGTGTTACAACACAGATACCCTGTCCGCCCTGATACGAAAACCCCGACGACCAAACCGGCGGAGGCAAAAAAAAGCCCTGCCGGGGGTGGCAGGGCTTAGAGGAGAGGGGAAGAACCGGATGATCCGGCTGGAGGGAGAAGTGTATCGCAAGATGTAAGGTTAACGGCCCGTGCGGCGGAAGGTTCCAATCGGCGGTAATTTTTTTCACCGACAGCGATTTCAAGCAAGCCGACACCTGCGACCGGACAAAAGAAAACCCCCGCCGGAGCGGGGGTTCCTGTAGCACTCCGATCAAAGGGAGTAAGCTTATTCGTCGCCACCGATCAGTGACAGGATCATCTGGAACATGTTCACGAAGTTCAGGAACAGGCCCAGCGCACCCATAACCGCGCCTTTGGCGAGCCATGCCGCGCCTTCGGCTCCGGCGGTCGCGAAGTGCAGGTACTCTTCCTTGATCCGCTGCGTGTCATAGGCTGTCAGGCCCGCAAAGACCAGAACACCGATCACCGAGATACCGAACGCAAGCGCGCTGGAACCGAGGAACATGTTCACGACCGACGCGAGGATCAGACCGATGAGGCCCATGAACAGGAACGAACCCCAGCCCGACAGGCTTTTCTTCGTCGTGTACCCGTAAAGGCTCAGCGACATGAACGCGACGGATGTAATCAGGAACGCCTGAACAATCGCCATCGGATCATTCGCGTACCGGATGAAGACCGCCGAAAGCGATACGCCCATAAGGGCGGTGAACGCCCAATACGTGAACTGCGCTGCGGGCAGGCTCATTTTCTGGATGCGGAAGCTCATGAAGAAGATCAACGCCAACGGTGCGAAGATAACCGCCCATTTAAGAGGCGATCCCCAGACCGCTTGCGCCAACGCGGGCGTGTTGCCAAACGCAAACGCCGTTGCGCCGGAAATCGCCAAACCGCCTGACAGGTAGCCGTAGACGGAGTTCATATGACTCCGCAGCCCCTGATCGATTTCGGCGGCGCGACCGCGCGCGCCAGCAGTTTGAGCCGTTGCTTGATTAAGTTGAACCATTGTAACCACCCACTCCTGGTGCATTTGTGAAGACTAAGACAAATATCGCTGTTGTGACCCTAACGTTCAAGGTGCATTTCAGCATTTTCCGACGATTTTTATCAGATTGACGTGGTAAGGCCCGATGATCCGCAGTTTTATTGCTATTTCACTCCCTGATACTGCGACAGAATCGCTCATGGAGATACAGGATAACGTGCGCAATGCCCGCTGGATCGAGGCGGATAACCTGCATCTGACGCTCATGTTCCTCGGCGACTGCACACGAAATCAGCTTTTGGAGCTTGATGCGGGCCTCAGCGCCATCGCCATGAGCGCGTTCGATCTTGAGATCAGCGGCACGGGCGCGTTCGGGGGTGCGAAGCCGCATGTGCTGTTTGCCAAGGTTGACGGCGGTGAGCCGCTGCGCCGCCTGCAAAGCAAAATCCGGCGCCTTGCCGATGATGCGGGGATCGGGACCGAGCGGCGCAAGTTCAATCCGAATATCACGCTGGCCCGGTGCGGTGGCGGTGTTATCCCCGCTCAGGCCGTGGAATGGACGGTGCGCAACAACCTGTTCTCCCTGCCCCCCGTCACCGTCCACGGCTTTGGCCTCTACCGCTCGGATCTGGGCACGGGGATGCCCGTTTATACCGAGCTGATGCATTATGAGCTGATGCCAACGGCATGATCTAATGCCAACAGCCTTTAGCGGTTTGCGGAAAAACGGTCGCACAATCCTGTAACTGAGTCATTCCAGCGGAGGCTGGAATCCATTTTGCAAATACAATTAACGCCCAAGTATTTGAAATTATATAGAATTTACCGCTCGACACAAAAAACCGATTTCAGAGAATGCTTACAAATAGGCTCCCGTCTTCACGGGAGCGACAGCGTTTTTATGATGAGCATCATTTTCCCGCAGACTGTCAGCGGTGGCTCTTTAAAAGCGCTCGCTTCCCGGCACGTGGTGCGGGGAAGGGAAAATGTATTATTCCCGCGCCTGAATCTCGCGGATAAGGCCGCGACACGCATCCTCGATCAACGCATAGGCATGATCGAATCCCGCCTCACCACCGTAATACGGGTCGGGCACTTCGCCGCCCGCACCGAAATCGAGCAACAG
>CALDZQ010000150.1 GCA_937944035.1 uncultured Neomegalonema sp.
CCCCGATCAACTGCACCCACCACACGATCGCGCAGCGCACTGTCATATTGCCTCGGCATCAAAAACTCCCACCATCACACGGGAAACCTTGAATCAGAAATTATCAGATTTGTGAATCCTGAAAACTTCAGGGTGCTCTAAATTATATGCGTTGCGACAATTTAACGGCTGAAAGCCCATATCAACAGCCCACGCCCTTGCGCTTTGGGCATTATCCCGCTTAAATCCGACAAACTGCAATTTTGTTGCACTGCAAAACCATCACAAACAAATCGCTCTAATGAAGGGCGTGGATTCAACGAGGCACTATGAATATTCCCGTACCGGGTATCGAGACTGTTGGCGTTGTAGGCGCCGGGCAAATGGGCAATGGCATCGCTCATGTTTTCGCTGTGTCGGGCTATAATGTTGTGATGAGCGATCTTGAGCAATCTCGTATCGACGCCGCGATGGAGACCATCGATGGCAATCTTGAGCGGCAGCTTCGCAAAGAGTTAATCACTGAAGAGGAAAGCAAGGCTGCAAGGGCGCGCATCAAAGGCACGACCGATATGGCTGATTTCAGCAACTGCGATCTCGTGATTGAGGCCGCCGCCGAGATTGAAGCTTTGAAGAAAGACATCTTCAAAAAGCTCGTCGAGGTGGTTCCCGAACGGGCGATTCTGGCGTCGAACACGTCGTCAATCTCGATTACCCGCCTTGCGACGGTCACAGATCGGCCGGAGCGGTTCATGGGCATCCATTTTATGAACCCCGTTCCGGTGATGCGTCTCGTTGAATTGATACGGGGCATCGCGACTGATGAACCGACATATGATACGATGCGTGCGGTTGTGGCTTCGCTTGGCAAGGAGGCCGCAAGCGCCGAGGATTTTCCCGCCTTTATCGTCAATCGCGTACTCGTGCCGATGATAAATGAGGCCGTCTATACGCTGTATGAGGGTGTCGGGACGGTTGAGAGCATTGATAAAGCGATGAAGTTGGGCGCCAATCATCCTATGGGGCCGTTGGAGTTGGCGGATTTTATCGGGCTGGATACCTGCCTTGCAATTATGAACGTGCTGCATGACGGGTTGGCGGATACGAAATACCGGCCCTGTCCGCTGCTGGTCAAATACGTCGAGGCAGGCTGGTTGGGCCGCAAAACCGGGCGTGGCTTTTATGATTATCGGGGCGAGGAACCTGTGCCGACACGGTGAGTTTCACGGTTTCGCGAGCGCTGATAGCAATTCGTAAAATCCGCACTATTTCTTTACAGGTGGCCATCAACGCCGACGGTCAAATCACTCTTCAGGAGAAGATCAATGCGCTTTTTATCCGCAACAGTTCTGAGTGCCGCACTTGCTTTTTCGTCGGTAGGCGCATCGAATGCCGCGCCTTATGTCCTTGATAAGTCACACACAGTGGTGACTTTTCAGGTAGATCACCTTGGTTTTTCAATGACCCACGGGTTTTTCACAGACTTTGATGCAGACATCAATTTCGACGTGGACGCGCCGGAAAAGTCGTCGGTGACTTTTACGATCAATACGAATTCAGTGAACACGCTTTGGGAAGCGCGTGACAAGCATGTTCGCGATAAGGATTTTCTCAATGTTGAGAAATTTCCTGAGATTGTTTTCAAATCGACTTCCATAGAAATGACGGGCAGCGATACCGCCAAGTTGACCGGTGAACTTACGATACTGGATCAAACACATGAGGAGGTGTTTGACGTGACATTGCGTAAGACCGCGCCGTCGCCATTCGATAAGACGAAAATTATCAGCGGGTTCTCTGCTAGTGGCGAGATTGATCGTACAAAATATGGTGTTTCATATGCCGCGCCTGCGGTTGCGAGCATTATCCCGGTTCAAATTGAGCTTGAAATTTCACCTGCGAAATAGTCCTGAAACCATCATTAAAATATAGGGTGAGCGATAAAACGTTCTCCCTACTACACATATGTGTCGAGGGTGGATGATTGAGTGCGCATAACACATCCCAGCGATGGGGCTGGGTCGCAAAAACATTGCATTGGGTTATGGCCGTTCTCATCATCGGTTTGGCCATAGTTGGCACAATAATGGCCAACTTTCTCAATGACATGGCGCTGCAATTTGAGTTGACGCAGCAACATAAATCTTTCGGGTTTGTGGTCTTTACCCTCGCATTGATCCGTATTGCTTGGCGCTGGTTCAGTCCTGCTGTGCCAACGGAACCGGAGGGGCAACCCGTTTGGGAGCGCGTTGCTTCGCATGTTACCCATTATGGCTTGTATGCTCTTATGCTGATTATGCCGTTGAGCGGGTGGATGATGTCCACATCTTCACCCCTGAACGATCCGGGCGCGTATCCTACGCAGGTCAAAAACATGGTTTTTGGGATTTTTGAATTGCCAGACCCCGTGCATCCCGCCAACGAGACGTTGGAAAAGGCGTTTCACATGATACATGCGTATTCATCGTACTTGCTTGCAGCGCTGCTGATTTTGCATATCGCCGGAGCGATGAAACATCACTTCATTCTTCGAGACACAACGCTGCGGCGCATGTTGCCTTTATCTAAGGTCGGGAAGTAGTTATTCTTCGATCAGGAAAACCTCGTCCATGCGAATAAGGCCCAATTCCTCGCGGGCGCGCTCGTCCAGTAAATCAAGATCCACGCTCCCTTTGCGCAAGCCCTTATTCCGCTTGAGTTTTTCGTCCATAACATTTTGCAGGCGCTGATTTTCACGCTCTGCCAGTTTCAGCCTTGTGATAGCATCTTCGCGGGCGATGCTGCCGTAATCGCCGATGAAGCTTTGTGTGTAAAAATACAAAATACCCACCATCAGCGCGAGCGGAAGCACGACCAACATCACACCACGCCAAAATCCGCCCATTCGCATCGCCATCAGCCCAGCGGGTGTCCGCCATAAAGCGCCATATCGCCCAGCTCTTCTTCAATGCGTATCAACTGATTGTACTTCGCGAGCCGGTCTGAGCGGGCCAGTGAACCGGTTTTAATCTGTCCACAATTCGTGGCGACTGCGAGGTCGGCGATGGTTGCATCCTCGGTTTCGCCAGAGCGGTGGGACATGACAGCTGTGTAACGGGCGCGGTGAGCCATATTCACGGCTTGGAGTGTTTCGGATAACGTCCCGATCTGATTGACTTTTACAAGGATTGAGTTGCCGACACCCTGTTTGATCCCGTCTTCGAGACGGGCAG
Organism: uncultured Neomegalonema sp.; assembly: GCA_937944035.1. GTDB lineage: Bacteria > Pseudomonadota > Alphaproteobacteria > Rhodobacterales > Rhodobacteraceae > JAHDDY01. The sequence continues at coordinate 3,192 of CALDZQ010000150.1, forward strand.
GATTGGTAACGAACAGATCATCGCCAACGAGCTGGCATTTATCGCCTATTTTATCAGTGAGCATCTTCCAGCCCTCCCAATCATCCTCAGACATGCCATCTTCGATTGAAATGATCGGATATGCTGAAATCAGATCGGCATAATACTCTACCATCTCACCCGCTGAGAGAACCTTGCCTTCGCCCGAAAGATGATAAGCGCCATCGCGATAGAATTCGGTGGATGCTGAATCAAGCGCAAGGCCGATTTCCTCACCCGGTTTGAAGCCCGCCTTTTCGACAGACTTCATAATAAAATCAAGAGCATCACGGGTGGAGCCGATATTGGGAGCGAAGCCGCCTTCGTCGCCGACATTGGTGTTATGGCCGGCCGCTTTCAGTTCAGACTTGAGGGTGTGGAAAATCTCGGCGCCCCAACGTACTGCTTCGGCAATACTGCCTGCCGCGACGGGCATGACCATGAATTCCTGAATATCAATCGGGTTATCCGCGTGCTCACCTCCGTTGATGATGTTCATCATCGGTGTCGGTAGAGTGTTCGCCGATACGCCGCCAACGTAGCGGTAAAGTGGTAGCGCAACACTGTCAGCTGCTGCCTTTGCGACCGCCAGAGAGACGCCGAGGATCGCATTCGCGCCAAGACGGCTTTTGTTATCTGTCCCGTCCAGTTCGATCATCGTCGCGTCGATCGCGGTTTGATCGGTTGCATCAACGCCTGCGAGGGCATCGAATATGCCACCATGTACGTTCGCAACAGCGGACAGCACACCTTTGCCCATGTAGCGTGTCCCACCATCGCGCAGTTCGACCGCCTCATGTGCGCCCGTCGATGCACCGGAAGGAACCGCCGCGCGCCCCAGCGAGCCATCTTCGAGCAGCACCTCGACCTCAACGGTCGGGTTTCCCCGGCTGTCGAGAATTTCGCGTGCGGATATGTCGATGATGGTGCTCATAGGATGCCCTCGTGTACAGTACAGCTTTTCGCGCCACGGAATAGCGCGGATAAGCGGTGAGGGAAAGAGCAGACTGTCAAGCTCACGCAATCAGCGGATTTCTCAAAAGCAGCGGATCTCAGCTTCCGCCTGGGCGCGGCGCAAATCAGCGACGATGCGTTGCATCATCGGGGCGGTGCGAAACATCGACATACGTTCGCCGCTGACAACGCTCATCGACATCACGGTTTCCGCCTCGACATATTGCTCATAAGGCAGGATTGATGCGATCACATCAACTGAACACGAGCATTTCTCCAAAGCTTCGCGTGTTTGGCCGTTGGTCGCCATACATCCGAAAACGTAATCTGCCCGCGCGACTGTGGGGTAGTCGTTTGTTACCGCAACCTGCGCTGACGCGCCGCTTGCGAGCAGACATATCCCAACGGCTAACGCCCTCATTGCTTTACCTCATCGGCACCGACGAAGGTGATTTTCTCGCGATAGCCTTCTTTGTGTTCGGGATCGGACAGGGCGACCATTTCAACAATTCGCCCCGGTACATCTTTGGATGTCACAAAAGAAATTTCAAAATTTGCGAAATCACCCAACCGCGCCTTGTTTTGCTCCAAAGCAAACGGGCTGTAACTGGAGCGTGTGGCTTCGATGGTTTTATCGCCGATTTCAATTTCGGTTTTTGCAAGCTCTGTTCCGCGTCGGAAAGCGTCAGTGATACGGTTTTTAATATAAAATGGACTTCCGCCACTGGCTTTCGCAACAGATTTTGTTACCGATTCCAAGAAAATCATCAGTACGGGGTTGCCGCTGTCGCCGGAGAAGGCATCCAAATTGCGGCTGCGCCCGTCTTCGGTGAGGGAGACGCTTAACTGGCGCCCCACTGCGGAATCTTCGGTAACAGCCACTTGAATAACGCGATCCGCAAGGGGTGGCATTTTCTCAGGGTCGATGCCGATGCGGGTGTGGGTAAAATTGATGCGCTGTCCAGTATTGACGGTTTTCATCTGTTCGCTGTCGAAAATCCGCTCAAGCGCTGCATCTGCGCGAACACTTGGTGTGCCCGCCATCAAACCCAATAGAAGTGCCGCAGTGGTTATCATTCCTGATCGCATAAGATTCACCTTTATATTTCCGTCAGAACAAAACCACGGCCACGGACAGTGCGTAAAGCCACACCGAAATCCTCCAACGGGGCCAGTTTGCGGCGCAGATAGCCGATATACACATCGACCACGTTCTCAGATGAGCCGCCTTCGTTCAACCACAGCGTATCGAAAATCTCACCACGAGTCCGGAGCGTGTTCGAATTCTCGGCGAGGTATTTGAGCAAATCGGCTTCACGGTCGGTCAGCTCGACAGATCGTTCGCCATTGCTGACACGGCGCATGGTGTCGTCATAGTGCAGCCGACCCAGCACATGGCCCGTCCCGACCGTAGCCGATTGACTCCGCCGCCTTTCCTGAACCCGTAACCGGGCTAGCAATTCAGTATACTCGAAAGGTTTGGCGATGTAGTCATCGGCCCCGGACTCCAAACCTTCGGTCCGGTCCTCAACGCCGGATAACGCGCTGAGAATCAGAATCGGCCCGGTCATGCCATCCGCGCGCAGTTGGCGTACAAGGTCGGTTCCTTTATCCGAGCCGAGCATCATGTCGACTATGGCCGCATCGCAAGGTTTTTCGGCCACCTGTGACAATGCGGATGTCGCATCATGTGCAATAATCGTCTTGTACTCATCCGAGGATAACCCGCGTGATAATGCGGATGCGATGTCCACGTCATCCTCGGCAATCAGCACAGTTGTGGGGCTACCCGTCATTATTCGCCTTCCACCAAGCGCGGCATTTCCAACACAACATCTGTCCCCGGTCCCTTCGAAGGCCCATTGAACGCAAGGCGTGAGGGGCTGTAAAGGTTAATGGTTCCAGCTTGCGTTTCCACCACCCATTTTGCAAGCGCAAGCCCGACACCGAAGCCAGCACCTTTCCGTGAGGCTTCTCCGCGCTCGAACCGCCCGAACACCTGTTTTAGCTCATCCGCGTTCATGCCGTTGCCTTGATCGCTGATCGTCAGGCGGAGATTGGTACGCTTTTGTGCGGCTTTGATCCTGATCTCTCCGCCCTGCGGTGAGTGGCGCACAGCATTTTCCAATAACCCGCCAATAACCTGCCGTGTCCAATCGGGATCGCCTACAATAAGCAGGCCGGCATCGAGATATGTTTTTACAGTGATTCCGCGTCGTTTGGTCAAGCCTGCGACATCATCGATAGCGTCCCGTGCCGCTGTACCTATGTCAAAGACAGCTTCTACAAGTTCAATCTGCCCCGATTCAGATCGGGCGATGCGGAGCAGATCTTCCACACGCCTGTTCAGTCTTCGGGCGCGGGAGTGAATCACATCCAAGGAGGCGTGAAAATCCGCTGTTTCTAGCGATTTCGCCCGCATTCCGATCTCTGCCTCGCTGAGGATGACGGTGAGTGGTGTGCGCAGCTCATGGCTGACATCAGAAAAGAAACGTCGCCGATTCTCGTCTATCCGCTCCAGCGCCTCGTTTGCGTCCCTTAATGCCACTGTGCGTTCTTCTACAATTTCATTCAGCCGCGCCCGGTCCGCTGTTACCTGTGCATGGCGCCGATCCAGCCGCGCGGCCATGCGGTTCACATTGGCGAAAAGCAGGCCCAGCTCGTCCCTGCGGTCAATATCAAGGCGCGTTTGCAATCGCCCGCCGCCGATCAGGCTGGCCGCTTGCGAGGTAGCTGCTATCCGCCGCATCAAGGGTGCAATCATACCGGCCTGAAACAGGATAAATGCCAAAACCGCAGTGATCGCAACCAATCCGGCGATACGCATCACCCAATTTCGCAATCGTTCAATCGCAGCGAAGGCCGCGCTGCGCTCACGTTGCTCTTCACCAATGGCCGAATCGAGTAATGGAGAGAATTGCGTGGCGAATCCGTCGAGCCGGGCGCGCAGGTTGTTATCGGCATCGGGTTTTTCAACAGCCCGCGTTAACGCGTTAAACTGTGCCTCCATCCTTGCAAGGCCGAGGCTCCACGTCGCGCGGCGATTGCTCTCTTGCTCATCGCGCGCCTGATCGACATAGGAAGCAAGTGATGCCTCCAGCCTGTCAAACCCCTGCCGGACGACCTCGCGCCGTGGCGAAAGACGGGCGACACGCGCGGCTTCGTCTATCGCTGGAGAATTGGATGCCTCAACCGCAATCAGCGCGTAATCACTGATCCGGGCCGATAGCGTCGCGTAAAGCTCCATCCTTGTTTGTGCCGCCGTGATCTGATTGATGCGCCGCGAGGTTTCGAGCGCGCCATAAACCATCAAACCCGCTGCCAAAATCGACAGCAATGCTATCCCGCCGGAGCCGATCAGCATCCGGGCGCGCAGTGAATTAATAAACCGGTTCGGTACACGCATCACGAATTCCCCACGGTCGGAAACATGACGCTAACAGTAAAATTCACAAATGTGCTGGACATTTTACGATCCGCGACGGACCATCGCGTGAAATTGAATTTGATGGAGAGTGCAGATGGCTTCGGACAAATCCAAACCTCAGAATGAGGGCGCAAGCCGCCGCAGTTTGTTAAAAGGGGCCGCCGCTGTCGGTGTTGCCGCTGTAGGATCTCAGCTTATTCCGGGTCTTGGCCGCTATGCCCATGCGGCGAGCGATGCCCCGATCAAGGTCGGTTTTCAAGTCCACCGCACCGGCATCGGCGCTTCTTATGGCCGTTGGTACGACCGTACGACCAAAGCCGCCGCCAAAGTCATCAACGACGCGGGTGGCATTAATGGCCGCCCCGTCGAGATCATCGCCGAAGATGATGGTACAGACCCCAAGCGCGGGGCGGAAGTCATCGAGAAATTCGCTACTCAACATGAATGCGATGTCGCATTTGGCACGCTGTTCAGCCACGTTGTCATCGGCTCAGCCCCGCGCGCGGGCGAGTTGAAACTGCCGTATTTCGTCGTCTCCGAAGGCCACCACGTCGCCAGCGGTATGCTGAACCGCTACACGCTGCAACCGGGTATCACGGACGTGAAATCTCAGGTTCAGTCGATGGCGCCTTGGGTGGCTGAGAATCTCGGTAAGAAGGTCACGATGGTCTACCCCGACTTTGCATTCGGTCACGATCACCGCGATTATTTCTCCGAGGCCGTTGAGAAGCAGGGCGGCGAGGTGATTGCGAAAATTGCGATCCCGCCAACTGAAACGTCGTTCTTCAAATACCTGCCGAAAATCCCCAAAGAAACCGAAGTGCTGTACCATGTCATGGTCGGCCCCGGTGTGCTTACCTTTGTTAAGGAAATGGGTGAGTATTTTGGCGATAACCGACCGGAAATATTCGGCTTTATCGACAGCCTTGAGGCGGTGGACATCAACAGCCCCGGCCTTGAATTCCTTGAAGGATCGTATTTCTGGGAAGGCTATCCGCGCTATGCTGGCGAGAACCAGAGCGCGCATGACAAGTTCTTCCGCGAAGCGGTTGGCGTCGACAATAACGGG
>CALDZQ010000151.1 GCA_937944035.1 uncultured Neomegalonema sp.
GAGGGGGCATTGGCAGTCCTCAAACAAATATCGCCGATTCACAACGTCGGCACAGCGTTGCGCGGGAAGATCAACTGAACCGCGCTCAAGGTCAAGCTCTGGACTCACCATGCGGCATCACTGGCGTTCAATTATTGAAAGGTCAGGTATCATTTTTTGAATTGCCTTGCCAGATCAATTAACCAACACACCTCAGGATTGTTTTTTGAATTTTTACCGAGCATCCACCGGGCTTGAAAATATGTTTCACCGTCATCAAAGACTTATTCCGATAGACTTATTGCGACAACACCGATAATCTTTAGGTTGTGCGGACTGGTGTACTACAGGAGGATACACTCTGCACTAATGCCTTTTTTTAAGAGGCACTATTACTACAGGAACTCAACCCACACGTTCCGGTGCGCTGTTGTGTTCCTGCGTCCAACTGTTCAATCATGCGTTGTTTTGTCCTGATGTAGCCTCCAGCCTTGGGACGGGTAACGAGTATCGTTTTTAGGAGAATTTCTGATGGCAACCCCAGTAGAATGGCTTAACGAGTTCCAAGTGAACATCGGCACAGCCAACAACGCGACTGCAATCGAACCGAAGATTATCGGGCTTTCAAATGGCCGTTATTTGGTTGCGTGGCGCGAGCTAGGCACCACCGGTGTTGAGGTGCAGGCGGGCGACGGCATCATCGGCAAAATCTTCAACGTCGATGGCAGTGTCTTCATGGATTCGTTCATCCTGAACAATCAATCAAGCAATGATGACGAGCGGGATTTCGACATCGCCGCCACCAATGACGGCGGCTTCATCATGGTCTCGATGGAAGACCAGATCAGCGGCGGCAACATGACCGAGTTGCATTGGGAACGGTTCAACGCTTCCGGTAACGCCATCGACCAGCTGGTGATCGCGCAGGAAAACATCGCAGGCGACGACATTGGCAACCCGCAGATCGCCGTCAACAACAACGACAACAGTTCCTATGTCACCTTCGTGCGCAGTGTGAGCGGCGTCGAGGATGACGTAAAAGGCGTGCGTATCGATTCGGCCGGCACGATCGTTGCGGCAGAGTTCGATGCGGCGCAGAACGGCGCAGACCGCAATTCCGATCAGGATTCCGCAATCCTGACCAACGGCAACCTCGTCACCGTCTATGAGGAGACAGACGGCGCGAATGTGGGGATCGAATTTAAGATCGTCAACACAGCGGGGGCGAACATCACCACTGTTAACGTCACCAGCGGTGTCACTGGCGATGATCCGCAAGTGGCTTCGTTAATCAATGGCAACTTCGTCGTCTCCTGGACCGAAGCCAGTGACATCATGTTCCGCGTCTATAACAGCGCAGGCGCTACGATCACGACAGCGCTGACCGCAGCATCGGGAACCAACAACCAAAACGAGTCCACCATCATCGCCCTTCCGGATGGCGATTTCGTCATTGCATGGGATGATGACACGGCGGGCAACTTACAGGCGCGTCGCTTCAATCCCACCGGAACGGCGGACGGATCGACTTTCCTTATCGAGTCGACGGGCGTCACCTCGCCCACACTGGGCGTCACCGGCGACGGGCGCATCCTCGCCACCTGGGACGATGAGGGCAGCAACATCTTCTCGTCAATCTGGGATCCGCGTTCCAGCACAATCAACACCACTGATTTTGCGACGGTCCCGCTCAACTTCGTGAACGCCGATGTTGTGACCTCGAACATAGGCAGCTCCACCGTCAACGGCGATGGTGGCAGCGACATCATCCTCGGTCAGAACGGCAATGATCTTCTGTTTGGCGATGGCGGGATCGACACGATAGAGGGCGGCGGCGGCAACGACACCATTGAGGGCGGTTTCTCTACCGACTCGATTGATGCCGGCTCCGGCAACGACACGATCCGCATCCAAGACGGCCAAAACATCGACAACATCGACGGCGGCATCGGTATCGACTTCCTCGATATGAGCACTGTTGCGGGTGCGAATGAAGCGGTGAACATCAATCTCGGCACGGGCGTTTTCACCGGACTGGGCGGTACGACCTCGATCAACAGCGTTGAAGACATCATCGCGACCCGGGCCAATGACACCCTGAACTCCGGAAATATCAGCGGCATTACGCTGAACGCCTCAGCCGGCGATGATACCGTCATTGGCGGCGCTGGCACGCAGACGCTGTTCGGCGGTTCCGGTAACGACGACATCACCGATGGCAGCGGCAACGACTCCGTCGATGGCGGCAGTGGCAACGATACGCTCAGCCTCATCAGCGGCACCGATAATATCAACATGGGTAGCGGCGATGACCTGGTCTTCATCAACGAAAACTTCATCGGCGATGATACTTTCGACGGCGGTATAGGTATCGATACGTTGAATTTCATCAACTCGACGCTGGCGGCGGGGACCGACATCGATCTGCTGTCAGAGACGATCACTAACAGCGCCGGGACGAACACCGAAACCATTATTGGCTTTGAAAACGTTGCGGGTTCACAGGGTTCCGAAACAATCAGCGGGACGAACGGCGCCAACAGTATCGCGGGCGATGCCGGAGATGACATCCTTCGCGGCCGGGGCGGCGACGACCTGCTTAACGGTAACGAAGGTGATGACCAGATTATCGGCGGCGGTGGCAATGACACCGCGAATGGCGGTAATGAGAACGACTTCATCGACGGTCAGAGCGGCAACGACACCCTTAACGGTAATGCGGGTGACGATACTTTGCAGGGCCGCACAGGCGATGACGTGCTCGGCGGTCAGGCTGGCAATGACACGCTGACAGCCGGTAACGGAAATGACACCCTCGATGGTGGATCCGGTGACGATACACTCAGCGGTCAGGGCGACGATGACAGCCTGATTGGCGGTGCCGGGAACGATGTGATCTTCGCGGGGATCGGTTTTGACAGGGTTGATGGCGGTTCCGGGAACGACACCATCTTCGGTGCCGGAAACGACGACATGCTGAACGGCAATGTCGGGGATGACTCGATCGCGGGCGGGGCCGGTGAAGACTCCATCATTGGCGGTAACGGGAATGACAACATCTCGGCACAACCCGACAATGACACAGTCTCCGGCGGCCTCGGCATGGATACGATCGACGGTGGCAACGGGGACGATGTTATCAACGGTAACGAGGATGCGGACAGCCTGAGCGGCTCCTTGGGTAATGACATATTGTTCGGTGACGAAGGCAACGACAACCTGAACGGTGGTGAAGGCAACGACACGATCGAGGGTGGTACCGGCAATGACACACTGAACGGATCGTTCGGAAACGACACACTGCGCGGTGGCGACGGCGATGACTCGATACAAGCATCGTCCGGCGCTGACCGTCTTGAAGGCGGGGCCGGCTTCGACACGCTTCGCGGTGGTGATGGCAATGACCGGCTGTTCGGTTTCAACGACGATGACAGCCTGTTCGGGGATGCGGGGAATGACACGCTCAACGGCGGCGGCGGGGACGATATTCTGCGCGGCGGAACCGGATCGGATACGCTCACCGGTGCGGCGGGGATCGACTCGTTCATCTTCCAAACAAACTTCGGCTCGGACACGATCACGGACTTTGACAACGGCGTCGAGAAGATCGACCTCCGGCCTCTGGCGGGAGTCGTCAACTTCAACACCGACCTGAACATCTTCAACTTCATGGGCGGTGCGGTGATCGAATATCTTCCGACGGGAGATACCATCTTCGTCGCAAATGAAACCGCAGGCAGCCTGACCGCCTCGGACTTCCTGCTTTAACCGATCTTGAGCCGGGCGTTCGCGCCCGGCTTTACCGGACGCGATGCCCAAAAAATCTGAAGGCGCAATAAGCCCTTTCCCTACAGCGGTTGCTGAAAAACGATCTTGCGGTAAAAAAAGCAGTCCCCCGTGAAAGCGGGAGGCTGCTTTTCAACATTCTCTAAACGCCGGCTCACTGTGGAATGTCAGAAAAAGCGAATATTTTCAGTTGTTTGAGTGTCAGCAATATTTGAGGAATGGCTTCCGGCTTTCGCCGGAATGACTCGTGTCATAAGTTGCCGAAGAGTTTTTCGGCATCTTGTCGGGCGAGGGCTTCGGTGTGATAATTTCGAGCGCACGCTTGACATTTGTTCTTTAATGGTTCTATTTCGTGCTGACTTGGTATCGGAAAAGGACTCATTTAGCACGACATGGACTGGACACTCGCCATAGATCGCCACCGCGACGCGCTGGTTCGGATGGTTGCCGCGCTGCTCGTTATGGCGGGTGGCGGGGAGGCTATGCCACGGCATGTGCGGACGGGGATTTGGCGGGTTTTACGGCCTGCTGAGGCTGCGTTCCGGCGGTTGGTCGTGGTGGTGAAGGTGGTTCTCAAAATTGAGGCGCGGACGCGTGTTTCGCGCGGCGGGCCTGTGCCTGTGATTGCGGGCGACTCTCAAGACGTTCCGAGGGTTCCGGCATTTGCGCTGTTCGATGCGCGGAAATCTTTCAAACCGCGCTCGGCCTGGCGGGGACGCAAACCGCAGCCGAATATCCGGTTTTTCGACGATGTGCAGGTTTTTGAACCTGTCGTCGTCGTCTCGCCCGATGATGCGGTCAGTGCGGCGCAGTTGATGCGGCGGTTACAGGCTTTGCAGGTCGCGCTTGGTGATGTACCGAAACAGGCGCGTAGGCTGGCGCGGTGGGAGGCCAAGCGGGAGGTCGGACGTGCTCAAACGGGCAAATATATCGCCCCGATCAGGCCGGGGAAGCCGCCCGGTCACAGGGATCGGGGAAGGCATCCGGTGGATTTTGTGCTGAAGGATTGTCATGCGCTGGCGCTTTACGCGCTGCATGATCCGCCGGATACAGGGTGACATTGATGGAAAGTGCGACCGCCGGACAGGGTCCGGCGGGCCTGTTGGTGTGCGGATGAGCAGGTTACTTGCCAATTGCGTGTCGGTAAGCCTGTCGGTTTTTCTCGAAATCGCTCCAGATCCGCTATAGATCGACATATCTGAAAAGCTTCTCGCTGAGAAAGACCCCGCATCGGAGTGCGGGGAAGGGGTTTTTTTAAGAGTCAGCACCAAAGGCCGTTAGTATGAGGCAGAATATGCGCCAGCAAACTACGCAAAAATCGCTGGTTTGGCTGGCATCTTATCCGAAATCCGGCAACACTTGGCTGCGGGCTTTTTTGGGCAATTACCTGTTTGAAGCCGACGGCCCG
>CALDZQ010000152.1 GCA_937944035.1 uncultured Neomegalonema sp.
AGTGCGAAGCGTTGATCGATACGGATATTGACCTTGCCGCTTGTGACCATCGCGAACAGGTTATCGGCCATTTCCTGCGTGCTTTCCCGCGTCGCCAGATGCGCGAACAGCGTCGGGCGGGTGACATAGAGACAGCCCTTCGGCCCCAGAATGCCGGGATCGAACGGGGGAACCTTGCCCGATGCGTTGCCGAACGTAATCATCAGGCCGAATTTCGAGAGGCAATCGAGCGAGCCTTCCCATGTGTCTTTGCCGACCGAGTCCATCACCACTTTGACGCCTTTGCCATCGGTGATCTCGGCGACCCGTTCGGCAAAATTCTCAGTGCGATAGTTGATCGTGTGCGCCGCACCATGTTCGGCAGCCAGCGCACATTTCTCGTCACTGCCCGCAGTCCCGATCAGGTTGATCCCCATCGCCCGCGCCCACTGGCACGCGATCAGGCCGACGCCACCCGCAGCGGCATGGAACAATACCGTATCCCCCGCCTCCAGCGAGGCCGTGCGATTGAACAGGTATTCCGTGGTCAGCCCTTTGAGCATCATCGCCGCACCCGTCTCGAAGCTGATCGAGTCCGGCAGCACGCACACGCAGGTCGCAGGCATCACCCGCGCCTCGGCATACGCACCCGGAGGGGCAGAAGCATAAGCAACACGGTCGCCTTCCTTCAGGTGCGACACCCCGGCGCCGACGGCTTCGACCACCCCGGCGGCCTCCATGCCCAACGCGTGCGGCATCGGCAGCGGGTACATGCCCTCACGCTGATACACGTCGATGAAGTTCAGCCCGCAGGCATGATGGCGCACCCGCACCTCACCCGCGCCGGGATCGCCCAGCGGAAGGTCCACCAGCGCCATCGCATCCGGCCCGCCGGGTTGCGTGATTTGGACGGTTTTGGCTGTCGCGGTCATGCTGATTTTTCCTGATATTTTGCGCTTGTATCACTGTTAGGCGCGCTCAGGCCGCGTGTCAAAACTTGCATTGGAACTGGTTCACTGCACCATACAGCGCGCCGGATGCGCATAGCGGCCGCTCACCAGGATCGTGCCGATGCCCGTTGCGGTATCAACGGTAACAGATACATCCGCCGGATCGCCGTGGTCCGTCGAGAACGGCAGATCAGAGGCGGAGAATGTCTGGAACCGGCCCGATTTCAGCCACCCCGACGTGCGCCCCTCCCAACAGCCGGAATACGCGCAAACGCTGAGCGTCGACGGGCTGACCGATACCGCCATCGGCGTATGCGCGGACGCGGCTTCGCAGCCGTCCGCATCGCAGGCAATCTCGACATCCACATTGCGGCAGGTCCAGTTGTTCGCGCCGACCGACGCACCCCCGGCAAGAGCTGAGGAACCGGACGCGAGGGCCGCAAGCGCCGGGAAGAGTGCGAGGTATTTTCTCATTCGGGTTCCCCAATTTCCGCCACCGCCAACAGGCGCTCGACGCAAGAAATTATAGACTTTCGCATTTGCATTGTCACATCATCGACAGTGAAGAATCCGGTTTTTGGTAGCCCGGAATTTTAGCGACGGAGGGCGCGATGCCCACACGCCTCGGCACAAAGATCATCGTCTTCACCGACATCCATTTCACCGCCGAAAACCGCGCCGGACGCCCCGATCCCGATGCCAGTCTTGCGTCGGGGATCGCCCATGTGAACCATTATCACAGCGATGCCGATCTGGTGGTTTTTTCCGGTGATCTCACCCATCACGGTGACGCGGCGTCCTATGCCAAGCTCAAAGCGCGGCTCGCGGACCTGAAATTGCCGTATCATCTGCTGATCGGCAATCACGACAACCGCGACACTTTCCGCGCCGCGTTTCCTGATGCAGCGGGCGATCCGAACGGGTTCGTGCAAGCGGTGATAGACCTGCCCGGCGCGCGGCTTATCACGCTCGACACGCTTTTCGCACCGCCCTACGACTACCCCGCCGCCCATGCCGGAACGCTGTGCGGGGCGCGGCTTGCGTGGTTGGAGGACCAACTCGCCACCCCGTCAGCCAAGCCGACCGTCATCATCATGCACCACCCGCCCCATGACACCGGATTCGAGGCGATGGATTCGATCAAGCTGCGCAACGGCCCCGCGTTTTATGACGCACTCGCCCGCCACGCGCCCGTCCGGCACTTGGTCTGCGGCCATATCCACCGCACGATTTCGGGCAGTCATCGCGGGTTGCCGTTCAGCATTTTCAAAAGCACCGTCGGGCAAATGCCGATGCTGTTTGAGGGAACGAACACCGCTGTCGAGAACGATGAACCAGCCGCCTACGGCATCGTTTTTATCAATGGGGACGGTGTGTTGGCCCACACAGAAGATTACGCGCTTAATCCTTTAACCACGCCGGCATAGCTTTCCAGCGCCTCCACACCCGCAGGCTTCAGCCCGTAGATGCCTTTCGAGACCCGCTCGAACCAGCCGTAATGGTCCGTGGCCATAATATCGCGCGCCCGTGCGACACCGCTGCCCGACGCCACCAGAGACGCCTTCGTCGGCCCCTGCGCGTTCAGCAGAACCGCACAGCGCAGCGCATCCTGACGGTAGGCGGTGATGAGACCCTGCCGCGTGGCCCCGCCCGCGTTGGGATCACCCGTGCGACGCGCGAACTCGCGCAGCAGGCGGGTCTTGCGGCGTTTATTCTGACGGGGGCGATAGGGCGCGGGGTCGGCATGGACTTCGGTAAAACCATCCGACAACCGCACCGTTATCAGCCCCAGCCCAAGACGGCGGCAGAGCGCGAGGTTACTTTTCAGCGCCTTGCCGAATGCCGCGCCCGTCCCGCGCGGGACGGCGATATAGACGGTGTCCGTGATCGCCTGACGCTCTACGCCCTGATGAAACAGGGACAGCGAAAATCCGGTCTTCAGCTCAACGATCAGGGGATCTTCCTCCCCCCGGCACGCCACCACATCCGCCGCGCCGATTTCGCCCTTCACCACATAGCCCTGCCCTTCAAGCAGCGCTTTGACGGGGGCATAAAGGTCGGTTTCTTTGGGGCGGGACGTGGTCATCGGCCTCGCTTATAACCGATCACGCGCGCATAAACCACTCATCGCCGCCCGGCAAAAACGCCCAGCGCCAGAGCGATAAGCGGCATATACGGTTTCAATTCTTTGTTCTCATCCAGAGCGGCCAGCAAGGCTTGCTCGTCGGAGGTTATCGTCCGCGCGGGGGGCTTTTTTTCCCGTACCAGCAAGACTGCGATCAAAATAATCAGGCCCGCGATGACCAGCAGAATACCGCCGATCCACAGGCCCGCAGCCACAGGCCCGAATGCCTGCGCGAAGGCGGTGTAGGCGGCGATGCTGAAATAAATCACCGCCATCAGGGCCAACACCCCCGCCAGCGCAAAAAGCGCCGCACGTTTAGCGAATTGCTCCGCTTTTCGTGCAGCGCGCTTTTGCGTCGCCTCAATCGAGACGCTCGCGAGGTTCAGCAGCGCTTTCATCGGCGCATCACCGACCCCAGAAGCATTCCGATACCGAAGGCGATGCCGACGGTTGCAAGCGGGTTTGCTTTCATCGTCGCTTCGGCGTCTTTTGCAAACCGCTTGGCCTCAACGGTTGCCTCGTCCAGCATCGCTTGCGCTTCTGCGGACAACGCGCCCACCTTTTCTTTGGCGGCGTCCTTGGCGTCAATCGCCACTTCGGTCGCGCGCTCGCTGGCCAATGATGCCAGAACTTTCATGTCAGAGCGGGTTTGGGCGAGCTGATCTTCGAGTTCTTCTTTGGTAGCCATGAAAGCCTCCTGTTACAGTCATAAACGGTCGGCTTGATCGCTTATGCTCACATTACACACATGCCGGTAACGCCCCGCACGCCGCATGGTTCCGAGAAACCCGGCCCGGCCAACGCCACGCTCACAATGCCCGCCAGCCGATGTCGCTGCGGTAAAAACCTGTATCCCAACGGATCGCGCCCGCCGCATCATAGGCCCGGTTGCGCGCCTCCAGCACGTCGCGGCCCAGCGCGGTGATGCCCAGCACACGGCCCCCGTCGGAGACAACGACGGTCTGCTCAAACCGCGTTCCGGCGTGGAAGATGATGACATTCGGATCGGCATCCGCGCTGTCCAACCCGTCAATCGGATCGCCGCGCTCGTAAGTGCCGGGGTAGCCCTTCGCGGCCATAACGACGGTCAGGCAGGTCTGCTCGCTGAATTCGATTTTTTGCTGCGCCAGTTTGCCGTTTGCACAGGCCAACAGCAGCGCGAGGAAGTCGGTCTTCAAACGCGGCAGGATGCACTGGCATTCGGGATCACCGAACCGCGCGTTGATCTCGATCAGTTTCGGCCCGTCCGCCGTCAGCATCAGCCCCGCGTACAGCACCCCGATATAGGGCGTCCCGCGCGCGCTCATTTCGCCGAGGATGGGCCGGACGATCTTTTCCAACGCCTGTGCCTCGATCTGTGACGAGAACGCCGGAGCCGGAGAATACGCGCCCATACCGCCCGTATTCGGCCCGTTATCGCCATCGCGCGCGCGCTTGTGATCCTGCGCGCCCGCCAACGGCAGCACGGTTTTGCCGTCGGTCAGGACGAAGAAACTCGCCTCCTCGCCCGTCAGCATCTCCTCAATGACAACAGATGCGCCGCCGGGGCCGTCAAATATCGTATCGACCGCCTCCAGCGCAGACTCGACGGTTTCAGCGACAATCACGCCCTTACCGGCGGCCAGACCGTCGGCCTTGACCACGATCGGCGCGCCTTGCTCGCGGATATAGGCCTTTGCCTCGTCCGGTGTGCTGAACGCCGCATAGCGGGCTGTGGGTGCGCCGCTGGCGTCGCAGATTTCTTTGGTGAAGGCTTTCGAGGTTTCCAGCATCGCCGCCGCCTGGCCCGGCCCGAACACGGTGATGCCCGCCGCACGGGCCGCATCTGAAACACCCGCCTCCAGCGGCGCTTCGGGGCCGATTACCAGCAGGCCGATGTCATGCGAGCGGCAATGCGCGATCACCGCCGCCGGATCGAGGATGTCGAGCGCCACGCACTCGGCAATGCCGGCGATCCCCGCATTACCGGGCGCACAAGACAGCGTCCCGACCCCTTCCGAGCGCGCAATCGCCCAGCACATCGCGTGTTCACGCCCGCCGCCGCCCAGCACCAGCACATTCATGCGTCTTCTCCCGTAGACCGTTGTTCACCGTCGTTCTATGCTGCACGGGATAACCCTGCAAGGAACACAAATGGTCATTGAGCGCGACGACGATAACGGCCCCGGCAATCTGACCGAGCAAACCGTCAGCGAACTGTCCGGTGCGATCAAGCGCACGGTCGAGGAGCGGTTCGGGCTGGTCCGTGTGCGCGGCGAGATCGGGCGGGTGTCATTCCCGCGTTCCGGCCATGTGTATCTGAGCCTCAAGGACGACCGCGCCGTGATGGATGGCGTGATCTGGAAAGGCGTCGCCGCGCGACTGCCCGTCCAACCCGAGGAGGGGCTGGAGGTCATCGTCAACGGCAAGCTGACCACTTTTCCGGGCCAGTCGAAATATCAGATCGTCATCGAATCGATGGAACCGGCGGGCACGGGGGCGCTGATGGCGATGTTGGAGGCGCGCAAGAAAGCGCTCACCGCCGAGGGTCTGTTCGCCCCCGAACGCAAACGGCCCCTGCCCGCGATGCCGAAAACCATCGGCGTTGTCACCTCGCCGTCGGGTGCGGTGATCCGCGATATTCTCCACCGTTTGTCCGAGCGTTTCCCCTGCGAGGTGCTGGTCTGGCCGGTGGCTGTGCAGGGCCAGAAATGCGCAAGCGAAGTGGCCGCCGCCATACGCGGCTTTGACGCCATCGCTCCCGGTGGCCCCGTGCCGCGCCCCGATGTGCTGATCGTTGCGCGCGGGGGGGGATCGATTGAGGATTTGTGGGGGTTCAACGAGGAAATCGTCGTCCGTGCCGCCGCCGAGTGCCGGATACCGCTGATCTCCGCCGTGGGGCACGAGACGGATGTGACGCTGATCGACCATGCCGCCGATTTGCGCGCGCCCACGCCCACCGCCGCCGCCGAAAAGGCCGTGCCCGTGCGCGTGGAATTGCTGGCTTCCGTTGCCGACAGGGGCGCGCGGCGCTTGCGGGCGATGGACCGGATCATGCGGCTGGCGGCGCAGCGGGTTGAGCAAACCCGCCGCCTGCTGCCCAAACCCGCCGCGATGATCGCCGAGCGGCGCCAACGGCTGGATATTGCCGGACAGGGATTGCCCCGCGCTCTGCAAAGCGGCCTCGCCGAACACCGTGCCGCTTTTGCAACTCTACGTGCCGCCTTGCGGCCAAGCGCGATGACCGGACGGGTGCGCGAGGCACGGGGACGGTTGAGCAATGCCGCCACCCGCCTCGCCCCGCAAAAGCTGCTGCGGCTGACAACCGAACGGGCGACCCGCCTGAGCACCAGCCGCAGCGCCCTGCAACGCACCGCCACACAAATGCTGACACCGCGCCGCGAACGCCTGCGCAGCCTGTCACGGACGCTGGAGGCGATGTCCTATCACCGTGTGCTGGATCGCGGGTTTGCGGTGGTGCGCGATGCCAAGGGCAAGATCATCACAACCGCCAAGGCCGCGAAACCGGGCGCGCAAGTCGCCATCGAATTTGCCGGAAAGCAGCAGGTCGATGCGGTGATCGGCGGCAGTGCGACTCCCCCTCCGCCCACCCCCGCGCGCAAGAAGCCGAAAGCCCCGCCGAAAGCGGAAACGCCTGATCTTTTTGGCGAGTAGCAGTACCCCAACACCCGCACAAACCGAATTGCGGGGCAAACGCGCATCTTTTTCTGAAAACCATGCCTGTTCACAACGCGCAATCATTGACGATGTCCGCTTTAGGCCCGTATCGTTGCGATAAGCAAAATTAGGCAGATAACGCGGTGCGGCGACTTTTATTCAGCAGCGCAATCTTGAATGAGCCTCCGGTGCGGGGCGATGAGGGATCAGGGAATGAAGACGAAAATTTTAGCGGCATGTTCGATTGCGGCACTTGCCGTGCCTTTCCAAGCATCGGCAAAAGAGCTGCCGACATGGTCGCCATCGGCGATTTGTGCGGCGGACAGCGCCCGCGACCACTGCGAGTTCCTTGAGGTTCAAGCACGCCGCCATATCGCCGAGCAATGGGCGTTCATTCCCTCCCTCGTGCGCGAGCAATGCCTGAAATCGAACGCCGATCAGGAGTCTGAAAGCTGGCGCATCTTCGGTGATTGCCTCGCCGACGCCGCACGCGGCCCGCAGGTCGCCGCAGCCACCGCAACCGGCGCTGCAACGGCCACAGAATCGCAAGCCGCTCCGGTTGATACAGGCGCAATCGACGCCGCCAATGCGAAAATCGCTGAATTGGAAGCGTCTCTCGCGGAAAGCCAGACCGCCAGCCGCCGCAATGAGACGCGCATCGAAGGCTTGCAGGCACGACTCGCCACGGCAACCGCCGCCGCAGCGGCAACAGGTGCGGCCGCCACCGCCGTAGCCGCCTCGACGATGTCATCATCCGGCGATGCCGACCATGAGGCCGCTCTGGGCAAACTGGAAGCCCGCGCCACCGCCGCAGAGTTCCGCAGCAAACAACTGCAAGAGGCGCTGGTCGAGACAATCGAACTGCGCAAGGCCGATAAAGCCGCGATGACGGCCGGTGCGGGCGCGGTTGCCGGCGCTGAAAACGACGCGCGAATCGCGACACTCGAAGCCGCCCTCGCCACCAGCGACGCGCAAGTCGCCGTATCGGACGAGCGGATCGTAAACCTGCAAGAGCGCCTGATCCGCGCCCGCGAGAACAACACCACCCTCGAAGCGGAGCTTTCCACGAGCGAAGCCGGTCTTGAAAAAGCGAATACACGCATCCGCAGCCTGCAAGACCGCATGATCCTTGATCGCAAGAATGTCGCGACAGCAACGGACGAGGCTAAAGCGGCCTCTGATGCGCGCATCGCCGAATTGGAAGCCTCGCTTAAAGGCGCGGATTCGCAGGTCAATCTGGGTAATGCACGGATTGAAGGCCTGCAAGAACGCCTCGTGGCGGCGATGGAGGCAGCGGAAAGCGGTGCTTCCGCCCCGGCGGCAGAAGGCGATAACAGCGCGGACGAGGAGCGTATCGCCGAGCTGGAAACATCTCTCACAGCAGCAGAATCCCAGGTAAAACTCGGCAATGCCCGTATCGAAGGTCTGCAAGCGCGGCTGGTTGAAGCACAGGATGCGGCCCCTGAAGCCGCGACGGGCGGGGCCGATGCCACGCGTCTGCAAACGCTGCTCGATAACCAGCGCGAACGCGCCACCCGTGTCGCCGCAACCGTGGTCAAGCAACGGGCGGAACTTGACACCCTGCGCTCGGAAATCCGCGATTTGCGCCGGGGCGCGGAACGCAATGTCGTCGCCGATTGTCAGCAACGGATGAGCGATATTGTTTCCACATCGGGCATCAATTTCGGCAATGACAGCACCGACATCACCGCTGAAGCGGCGGGCGTGCTGCGCCGGATCAGTGCCGTGGCGGGCCTGTGCGAGGACGCGCAAATCACCGTGCGCGGCCACACCGACTCGCGTGGCGACCCCGTCTATAACCAACAGCTCTCCGAACGCCGCGCCCGCGCCGTGGCCCGCTTTTTGGGCCGTGAAGGCATCGCGGCGGATCGCATCAGCGCCGTGGGCGTCGGTCAGGACGAGCCAACCGCCAGCAACGACACCCGCGCCGGCCGCGCTCAAAACCGCCGGATCGAGTTTGTGGTGAAGTAACACGCCCTGCCCCCGCATACGCCGCGTTGAGGATGATGCGGGGGTGAGCATCCTAGAGTACCCTGATCGATATAAGGATCATTCCGGATACTCTAACTTCTTGTTTTGGCGCGTTTTCCGAGTCGGGCAATGAACCCGTTACCCTTGAAAACGCCCCAAAGCCATTCGCCGTTGTGCGTCAGGAAAATTCATGGCCAAAAAGGCGCGCGCGACGATTTTTGTGGAGGAAGCCGAGGAAGGCCCGTCCACAGATTATGA
>CALDZQ010000153.1 GCA_937944035.1 uncultured Neomegalonema sp.
CATGACCCCCCAAGAAATCGCCGCCACCCGTGCCGAGATCACCGATCTCGCCGCGTCCTTCCGCACCATCGCCACCACAGGCCGAACCTCACTGGCCTCCGTCGCTGACAGCGCCCGCGCCACCCGCGACGCCATCACACAGACCAGTGAGGCGGGCAAAACCCTCTCTCAATCCCTCAGCAGCGGCCTCGACCGCGCCTTCAAATCCGCCCTCACCGACGGAGCAAAGCTGTCCGACGTGCTGCGCAATCTCGCCCTCGACGTATCCCGCTCCCTCGCCTCCAATGCTATCAGCGGCCTTACCAACCAACTCGGCGGTGCGCTGGGCCAGAGCGTGCAGAGCGGCATCACGGGCCTGCTCGGCTTTTCAAAAGGGGCCACCATCGACGCGGGCCGCGTCCGCGCCTTCGCCCAAGGCGGCGTCGTCAACGGTCCGACCCTTTTCCCGATGCACGGCGGCACGGGCCTGATGGGCGAGGCCGGACCCGAAGCCATCATGCCCCTGCAACGCGGCCCCGATGGCCGCCTCGGTGTCGCCGCGCAATCGGGTGGCAGTCCTGCCGTCACCATCAACATCACCACCCCCGATGTTGAAGGCTTCCGCCGCTCCCGCACCCAAATCGCCGCCACCCTCGCCCGCGCCGTCGACCGGGGCAGGCGCAATCTCTGACGCTCTCCTCTCCCTCTCCCGCTTGCGGAGGAGGGCCGGGGAGGGGGTCTTCACTTCCTTCCGAGGTCTATCTTGCCCGCCTTCCACGACATCCGCTTCCCCACCAACATCTCCCTCAACGCCAGCGGCGGCCCCGAACGCCGCACCCGCATCGTCACCCTCACCAGCGGCTATGAGGAGCGCAACACTCCGTGGGCGCATTCCCGTCGCCGCTATGACGCGGGCTACGGTGTTCGCTCCCTTGATGATCTGCACGCGGTCATCGCTTTCTTCGAGGCCCGAAGGGGCCGCCTGCACGGCTTCCGCTGGCAAGACCAGGCCGACCACCGCTCCGGCCTCCCCTCCGCGCCGATCACAGCACTGGACCAGACCATCGGCATCGGAGACGGAGCCACCACCGCATTCCCGCTCACCAAAACCTACGCCTCCGGCGGCGAAGCCTACATCCGCCCGATCACACACCCCGTCCCGGAAACACTGCTCGTCAGCATTGACGGCAGTGCCGCCCCGTTCACCTTTGCCGACGCCGCAATCACCTTCCCCGTCGTGCCCCCGCCGGGCGCAGAAATCACCGCCGGATATGCATTCGACACCCCCGTCCGCTTCGACACAGACAGCCTCGACATCAACCTCGCAGGCTTCAACGCGGGCGATATACCCTCAATCCCGCTCATTGAAATTAGAGTATCCGATTGAATTTCCAGAGTTCTTCAAAGAAGAGATATTGAAGTTTTTCTGAAAATATGAAACTGTATTATTATATTTTCAGGAGGTGGTCATGTCTACGCATACGCTGAGTGGTTACAGGTTTGAGTTCAATGGCAACGGTGGCACATTGAGTCTCGCCGATGTTGATATTTCGATCGTTGTTCCTGAATCGGTGACGGGGTTCAATTACTCTTATGTTCTTGGCAGTAACGGTATGCCCGATGAATTTCAGACTGCAATTATCGATACTTCCACCTTCTATGACAGAAGCATATCAGGGGATGGCGGGATTTCATTAAACCGGAACGACCTTGATCTCTTTGAGGACTACGTCTTCTTCATCGACTGGGGTGCGGGCAATCGCACATTCCTCTATTCAGGTTTCGCTGACCCTTACGACTACGCCTTCGCCATCGGCGGCGATCCGCTGCCGGTCCTGAACACAGTCGCCGAGGCCAACGCGTTTCTTTCTTCAATCACAGGTGAGGGACCGATCACTTCCGGCCCTTACGCACCCGATCAATTAATCCCCTTCGCCTCCCTGCTGGACGTGGTGACATCCGAGGATGATGCCTTCAACGGCAACGGCGGGGCCGATACCTACGTCACCGGCGCGGGTGATGACATCGTCAAAGGTCTCGCGGGTGATGACAGCATCAATGGCGGCGACGGTGATGACCGTTTGCTGGGGTCGAACGGAGACGACTCCCTTGTCGGTGGTGAAGGGAATGACACCCTGCGCGGCGAGGGTGGAGCGGATACCATTATCGGTGGTAACGGTGATGACCAGATTGCGGGTGGTATCGATAATGACCGCATTATCTCCGGCAACGGCGCGGATGCCATCCTCGGCCAGTCGGGTGCGGATACGATCATCAGCGGTAACGGAGCGGATACCCTGTCGGGGGGGTCCGGCAATGACAGCCTTTCCGGCGGTGCCGATGATGACACGCTGTTCGGTCAAGGCAATAACGACATCCTCGTCGGTGGCGGCGGCAACGATTTGCTGCGCGGCGCGACGGGCGCTGACCTGCTTGATGGTGGCGCGGGGGATGATGTTCTGCAAGGCGGCACGGCATCGGACACGCTGATCGGGGGCAGCGGTAATGATACGCTGAACGGCGGCACACAAGCGGATATCTTCGTTTTTGCGGCGGGCTTTGACTCGGACACCCTCACCGGATTTGAAGACAATATCGACGTGCTCGTCTTCGACAATGCTCTGGTCGGCGGCGCGTTAAGCGGTGCGGAAGTCATCAGCAACTACGCCACTCAATCGGGTGGCAGCGTGATCTTTGACTTCGGTGCGGGCGACGTGCTCCGGATTACCAATATCACCACGTCTGCCCTCGAAGACGATATTTTGATCCTGTAACCTCCAGAGAGGCCCATGCGCTACATTCCCTCCGCTCTGCAAGCTCATCTTGACAGCGGCGTCACCACCTTGTGCCATTGCTGGCTTCTCCGCTGCCGCGACGGCATCGTCCACGGTTTCACAGACCATGATCTGCCCCTCCGCTTCGACGGCATCACCTTCGAGCCGGACAGCGCATTTGAGGCCGGATCGCTTGATGCGGCGATGGGCTTGGCGGCTGATAATATCGAGATCGCCGGTGCGCTATCCTCCACGGCACTGACAGAGCGGGACTTGGAGCGTGGCCTTTACGACGATGCAAGCGTTGATATTTTCCGTGTCAACTGGGCCGATCCCGCCAGCCGTATCCTGCTGTTTCGCGGCTCCATCGGCGAGACAACGCGCGGTTCCTTAAGCTTCCGCGCCGAGTTGCGCAGCATGGCCCACCGCCTGGATCAGCCCACGGGCCGCGCGTATTTGCGCCGCTGCGACGCGGAGCTTGGCGACGCCCGATGCGGCCTCACGCTCACGCCGCAGACCGGAACCGTCACCGCCATCGCCAATCACGGCACGATCACCACGACCCTCGCGGAAACGGAGGGTTTTACAGGCGGTTTGCTGACTTGGATAAGCGGCGCAAACAGCGGAACACGCTCAGTAATCCGCGCCCGCAGCGGCGCAAACCTCACCCTCTGGATCGCCCCGCCAAGCCCGATCAGCCCGTCCGATACCTTCACCATCACAGAAGGATGCGACAAACGCTGGCAGACCTGCCGCGACCGCTTCAACAACGCGGTCCGTTTCAGGGGCTTCCCGCACATGCCCGGCGATGACTGGATGACCAGAACCCCCGCGTCAGGCGGGCAAAACGACGGCGCCGCGCTCTAACCCTCCCCGCCCCAATCATCAAAATGCAAGCACATCCGCGACAGCGTCTTCATCCGCGCCGCTTCATCTCCGCCCATCGCGCCCACCAACAGCGACTCCAAAGCGGCGGCGGCAGCGGCTTTCGTAGGCTCTCCACCCCCCTCGCGAGCCAGTTCCCATGCCATCCGGCGCAGCTCGTACTTCCCGTGCAACCCGGTTTTTTCCGCCAGCGCCTTATGCCCCTCATCGCCCAGAACCCGCCGCAACCAAGCCTCTCCGACCCATGTTTCCACCACCGGATACGGAAATCCGGTTTGCAGGGTCAGCGCCACAGGATGATGCCCCGCGAGGTTCTCGACCGTATCAATCCCCTCCTGCCGCAGGCGCTCAACATGGCTGTAGCTCATGCCCGGCAGGGTGCGCAGGGGCATCGACCGGTACTCCTCGCCCTTGCCCAACAGCGAGATATGCCCCGCAATCCCGTTCAGAAACCCCAGCCCCCGGCGCGGAAAATAGCCGATGATAAACCCAATGATTTCAATTAGTTCCAGCGCATTAGCCTCGCCCCCGCCGAACAGCGTCACATCCCCCAGCACCCCGCCGAAGGCGAACCCGACCACCAGCGCCAGCACGCTGGCCGTGGCGATCCGGATGGTTCCGGCGATCAGCGTGCGGGGCCGCAGGTCACAGTTGAAGAAACTCCGCGTCAGGTCTGACACGAAATAAAGCCACGCCCCAAGGAACCCGAAACTGAACGCTGCGATGCTGTTGCCGAGCCTTTCCGATACCTGTGCAGTGCCATTTGCGGGACCGGAGATCACCTCGACGCCCATCAAAAGCACATTCGCGCCATTCGCGAATGACATGCCGTTGCCATCCATGACCGGTTTGAAGAACAACAGCGAGACCACGCCCAAAAACGTTACCGTGGTGGTTGCAACGATCCCGCCGAGGTATCGTCGGTAGCTGAACATCGTTTGCGTGGTCAGCAACACAAAGTCGCGTTCGGCCACGGGAAGCTTTTTGAACTGCAACGCCAGCCGGTTGTTTTTCTCCGGCCCCATCAGATACACATACGAAGTTGTCACCGCGAACGGTATCGCGCAGGCGAACAGCAGCAGCAGCGTGTTGAACGCATTGAACCACGCCGGGAACCACGTTCTGGGGTCGCCCGGTTCGTCGACCCATAAAAACCCGATCACCGCGACCAGCGCGAGGCCGCCCAGCATCATCATCGCCCGTCGGGTCAGCATCATTCCGCTGATCCCCTCATGTTGGTCGGTTTGAATGGTCCATGCGCGTGTCGCAAGACCCGGTTCCGCAGCGATCTCGGCGTCACTCATCGCTGTTTTGAACGGTATCTGCTCTCTATTTTCTCCAGCCATGACGTATCCGTCCTTAGGGCGATTTCGAGAAAACCGATCGGCTTTTCGGCTCGGAAATCGCGACAAAACAAAAGACTACGGCGTTGTGCGTTATTCGCGAATTACGCAAAAAACTGTAGTTAGAATCAACCCACGGTGATGACAGTTAACCATATTTTAACGATTTCACAGCGCCGTATGCGCATTCTGGACGCCGCGCGCGGCTGGATCGGCACACCGTTTCACCACCGCGCCAGCATCAAGGGGGTCGGAACCGACTGCCTCGGCCTGGTGCGCGGGGTCTGGCGGGAGCTGTATGGCGGGGAGCCTGAACCCCTCCCCGATTACGCCCCCGACTGGGCCGGGGCCACGGGCCGCGAGACGATGCTGGAGGCCGCGCGCCGCCACCTCATCCCCGTCGACACCCCGCAACCCGGCGATGTCCTGCTGTTCCGCCTGCGCCCTCACGGCCCCGCCGCACACGCGGGGATTTTGGGCGTGTCGCCGCCAAACCCGCCCCAACATCCGACCCTCATCCACGCATGGTCCGGCCAATCCGTCTGCGAGATCCCGTATGACAAAACATGGCAGCGCCGTATGGCCGGAGGGTTTGCATTCCGACCTTTTGCACAGCAAAACGTGCGGAGTCCCGCCAAAGGCGGTCCACCCGCTCTCCCGGTCGAGCGCACAAATCTTGGCAATCACCCATGCAACGCTACCTCTGTCACCATCCGATAGCAGGAGGGCGCGTGCCATGCTCAGAAGAACCTTTGTGATCCTATCCGCCGCTTGCCTCTATGCCCTGCCGGCCTCTGCGAATGACGAGGCGGCGGCGTGGAGCGCGCTGCGCGAGGGCGGTGTTGCCATCATCCGCCACACCCGCGCGCCGGGCGGCGGAGACCCCGCGAACTTCACCCTCGGCGACTGTGCGACCCAGCGCAATCTGTCCGCAGAGGGCCGCGATCAGGCCCGCCGGATGGGCGACATGATCCGCGCGCGCGGGGTCGGGGTCGGTCAGGTGCTGCACTCACGCTGGTGTCGCGCCCGCGATACGGCGGAGCTTGCTTTTCCCGGCCAGACAAAGCCGGAGCCTGCGCTCGATTCCTTCTTCCAAGACCGCGCGAACGGGCCGGATCAAACCGCCGCAACACGGGAGATCGTCGAAAACTGGTCTGGCCCCGGCGCTTTGTTTCTGGTCGCGCATCAGGTCAACGTGACCGCCCTGACCGATATTTTCCCGCGTGAGGGAGAGATTGTCGTGATGCGGCCGTCAGAGCAGGGCGGCTTTACGGTCGTGGGGAGCATTCCGGCGGCTTATTAAACTGCCTCTTTCGGAGGTGCGCAGCACCGACACGCGCTCGCCCGCCCCACGGGCGTGCGCGTCCCGCCGAAGGCGGTCCACCCCCTCCCCCGGTCGACCGCTTATTTAAACGTTTCGCGTAGCGAAACGTACAGACTCCCGACAATCACCATTCTCACGCGGCAGATGTATTGCGCAACGCGCAATCATCGAGAGCTGGCGCATGTAGCAACAAGGAGAGTCCTACACTTCCTTCACCGGGAGTGCGCAGCACGACCACGCGACCGACCGCCTCACGGGCGGACGCGTTCTGCGCGAAGCGCAGCCCGCCTCCCCCCTCGTTCGCTCGCTTGGTTCTTTTGGTTATGACGCCGCAGAGCCACCCCACCCCGACCACTCCGCCTCATCCACCCAAGGCGGTTTTTCCCCCGCTGCACGGGCGGCTTTCCAGGTGTCGTAGGCGTTGCGCCGCTCACTCCAGCCATCCAACCGCTCAGGATGCCAATGCGCCGGACGGTGGAACCCCTCCGGCAACACCGTCCCCGCGCAGCCGAAACAGGTTTTCACCGCCTCTTGCGATAAATCTTCCGCCGCTGTAAAATCAGCGAAGCTGGCCATGACGGAGTCAATGCGCACCATGGCCAGCTTCGCTGATTTAAGCTGCGCCTGTATGAGGTCCGCCCCTTCCAAGTGCGCCTCTCTGAGGTCCGCCCCTTCCAAGTGCGCCCCTCTGAGGACCGCCCCTTCCAAGTGCGCCTTATAGAGGTCCGCCCCTTCCAAGTGCGCCCCTCTGAGGTCCGCCCCTTCCAAGTGCGCCGTATAGAGGTTCGCCCCTTCCAAGTGCGCCCGTGTGAGGTCCGCCCCTTCCAAGTGCGCCTCTCTGAGGTTCGCCCCTTCCAAGTGCGCCTTATAGAGGTTCGCCCCTTCCAAGTGCGCCTCCGAAAGCAGGGCATTCCTGAAATTGCCCGCACGCATGTCCGCTTTGCGCAGGTTGGCCTTGCGCAGGTCCAGCACATAGCGTGACTTGTCAGGGCTTTCTTTGATTTCATACCGGACACGCGCTTTACTCCGCCGCCCTAACACTGTCAGCACGGCCTGCACATCGCTACGGACATCGGGGAAAGCCCTAACCCATTCTCTAATCTGATCATTCTTCACATCCGTAACCGGCAGCGCCTCACACCCCGCCCCCGGCGCATTCTCCCGCACATACGCGCACAGCGTCTCCATCACCGCGATATGGTCACGCTCTGAGTCCTGAGAAATCCGCTCCAGCGCATAAATCGCCCCCAACCGCACCTCGATATTCGGTTTGTAGGTATAGATGTCGTTGCCTTCGTCATCCTTCGAGCGGATTTCCCGCGTCGTCCCCAACTGCTCCACAGCCTTCGTGAACAGGTCCGCATAATCCCGGTCCTGCTGCCGCTTCACCTGTGCTTCCGCCGCTGCCGTTGCCCGCCGCGCGATCTCGGCTCGCCAGACAGCAAAACCACCCGCAACAAGCGCGGCCAGCACCAGACCCACATTCCTCACCGCAGCTCTATCGTTCTGCCCGTCTTTGTTTAGGGGCGGATCAGCCAGCACGTCGAAGAAATCGACCAACACCCAACCCGTCAGAACGATTAGCAACGTCACACCCGCTACGGCCAGCACTAGCGCGCCCCACGGCAGAATCCCACCTATCAGCCGCCCAAGCCGCGCGACGTGATCTGTTTTTTCACCTTCACTCATCCCGCGACTTTCCCCCATCCACCCCCCGTCGTAAAGCAAAACCCCGCCCCCTTTCACCGGGAGTGCGCAGCACGACCACGCGCTCGCCCGCCCCACGGGCGTGTGCGTCCCGCCAAAGGCGGTCCACCCCCTCCCCGGTCGACCGCTTTTTTCTTCCCCCTCCCCCCAACACGGACTCCCCGCACCCATGTCCACCCTCGTCCTCACCGCTGCCGGAGCCGCCATCGGCGGCGCGGCCCTCCCCGCAGGCGTCGGCTTCCTCGGCGCGACCATCTCCGGCGCGGCCATCGGGTCGGGCATCGGCGGCGTGTTGGGCAGCGCCCTCGACCAGCGCCTCTTCGGCCCCGGCGCGCAAGTCCGCCAAGGTCCGCGCCTCACCAATCTCGACGTTGTCACCTCCACCGAGGGCGCGCCGGTCCCCCGCGTCTTCGGGCGTATGCGCCTCGCGGGACAAGTCATCTGGGCCACCCGCTTCAGGGAAACCGCCACTGACAGCAGCACGGGCGGCAAAGGGGGCGGCCCCGCCTCGCGCGATTTCACCTACTCCGTCAGCGTCGCCATCGCTCTGTGCGAAGGCCCGATCGCGGGCATCGGTCGCCTGTGGGCCGACGGCCAGCCGATGGACCTCAGCGGCGTCACCCGCCGCCTGCACCACGGCACAGAGAACCAGCCCCCCGACCCCCTCATCGCAGCGCTGACCCCCGACACCCCTTCCTACGCGGGCACAGCCTACATCGTCTTCGAGGACTTGCCGCTGACCCCCTACGGCAACCGCCTCCCCCAGATCACGGTCGAGGTCCGCCGCCAGCCCGTCCCCCCCGCCGGGCACGAGGACGGCCCCAACCTCCCCGCGCTGATCGAGGGCGTCGCCCTCTCCCCCGGCTCAGGTGAGTTCGCGCTCTCCACCCAACCCGTCCGCCGCATCACGGGCGAGGGCATCTACGAGTCCGAGAACGAAAACAACACCGCCGGACAGCCCGACTTCCTCACCGCCATCGACCAGCTGGAGGCAACCGCCCCGAATTGCCGCTCGGCCCTGCTGATCGTCTCGTGGTTCGGCACAGACCTGCGCGCGGGCCACTGCCAACTCCACCCCGGCACCGACCGCGTCACCAAAGAGACCGATCCCCTCGCATGGCTCGTGTCGGGCGAAACCCGCAGCTCCGCCCACGCAATCAGCACAGACGACACCGCCAACGCCGTCTACGGCGGCACACCGTCCGATGTCTCCGTCTTCCAAGCCATCCGCGAGCTGACCGCGCGGGGCATAGAAGTCACCTTCTACCCCTTCATCCTGATGGACATCCCCGCCAACAACCCGATGAGCCAACCCGCCTTCCCGTGGCGCGGACGCATCGAGGGGGCAGGGCAGGGCGACATCGACACCTTCTTCGGCACGGCCGCCCCGTCCGACTTCGCCCCCTGGACAGGCGCAACCATCCCCTACACCGGCCCGGATGAGCGCACCCTGCGCCGCATGATCCTCCACTACGCCCATCTCTGCGCCGCTGCCGGAGGGGTCGAGGCATTCTGCATCGGGTCAGAGCTTCGCGGCATCACCACCACCCGCGCGGGCAACACGTATCCTGCTGTCCCCGCCCTGCGCGCCCTCGCCGCCGATGTGCGCGCCATCCTGCCAAGCACCAAGATCAGCTACGCCGCCGACTGGTCCGAATACGCCAACCACCGCTTGTCAGACGGCACACTGACCTTCCATCTCGACCCGCTGTGGGCCGACCCGAATATCAACTTCATCGGCATCGACAACTACCTGCCGCTGAGCGATTGGCGCACGGGCGGCGACCATGCCGACGCGGCAAACGCCAACAGCGTCTACGACCTCGCCTACCTCACCGCCAACGTGGAGGGCGGCGAATACGCCGACTGGTTCTACGCCACGCCAGCCGACCGCGCCGCCCAAACCCGCACCCCGCTGACAGACACCGCCCACGGCGAGCATTGGGTCTTCGGCGTCAAGCGGCTGCGCGACTGGTGGTCCAACCCCCACCACAACCGCCCCGCTGGCGTGCGCGAGGCGACCCCGACCGCATGGCAACCCCAATCCAAACCGATCCGCTTCACCGAAACCGGATGTCCCGCCGTCGATCTGGGTGCGAACCAGCCCAACGTTTTCCACGACCCCAAATCGTCCGAATCCGCATTCCCCTACCACTCACGCGGCGTCAGGGATGACGCGATGCAGCGCCGCTATCTCCAAGCCATATTAGCCCATTGGCAAAACGATCCGATGGTCGAGCGCAGCTACGTCTGGACATGGGACACGCGCCCCTACCCGGATTACCCCCTGCGCAGCAGCGTCTGGAGCGACGGCCCCGCCTATGACAAAGGCCACTGGATCACGGGCCGCCTGGATGCCGCCCCCCTCGCCGAACTGGTCGCCGAGATCTGCGCCAGCGCCGGAGAGACCCGCATCGATGTAAGTCGCCTGCACGACCTCGTCCACGGCTACACCATCGACCGCACCATGAGCGCCCGCGACGCCCTCGCCCCGCTGATGCTGGTCTACGGCTTCGACGCGGTGGAAAGCGACGGCGTCATCCGCTTCACCCCGCGCGGCGCGGCCCCCGTCGCCACGCTGGACGAGGCTGATCTCGTCGAGTCCGAAGACCCCTTCACCCTGACACGCGCGCAGGAAACCGATCTCCCCCGCGCCGTGCGTCTGGGCTACATCCGCGCCGATGCCGAATACAGGCGCGGCACGGCGGAGGCGACGCTGGAGCCGACCGCCTCCAACCGCATCGACGCCAGCGACCACGCCATCGCGCTCCCCGGCGGCAAAGCCCAAGCCGCCGCCAACCGCTGGCTGTCCGAGGCCCATGTCGCCAAAGACAGCGCCGCCTTCGCGCTGCCCCCCTCCCGCCTCGCGCTGGAGCCGGGTGATACGATCACGCTGGTGAATGACGGTAACAGCTACCCCCACCGCCTCGCCGCGATTTCAGAGGCCGACAGCCGCCAGATCGACGCCATCCGCGTCGCCCCCGATCTCTACATCCCGTCCGATGCGCCGGAATCCCAGCCCGAACCGCCCGCCCTGCCGTTGCAAACCCCCGTCATCGTCGAATTCCTCGACCTCCCGCTCCTCAAAGGCTCCGAAAGCCCCGCCCCCCACATCGCCGCTTTCGCAAGCCCGTGGCCCGGCGCGGTCGCCCTCTACAGCGCCCCGTCCGAGGCCGATTTCGCCCTGACCCTCACCCTGGAACGCCCCGCCACACTGGGCCGCACCCTCACCGCGCTCACCCCAAGCGCCCCCTCCCGCTGGAGCCGAACAAGCGTCGACATCAAACTCTCCTCCGGCAGCCTGCGCAGCCGCGACCGCCTCAGCACCCTCGCCGGAGCCAACGCCGCCGCCCTGCGCACCCCGTCCGGCGCGTGGGAGGTGATCCAGTTCCGCGAGGCATCGCTGACGGCCCCGCAAACCTACCGCCTCACGGGCCTGCTGCGCGGTCAGGCCGGAACCGAACCGCTCATCACAGACCTGCCCGCCGGAACCCGCTTTATCCTCATCACCGACGCGCTCAAACAACTGCCCCTCACGGCTGAGGATACCGACCGCGAAGTCCACTACCGCTATGGCCCCGCAAACCTGCCCTTCGACGCCGAACCCTTCCGCGCCACCACCCACACCCCCTCCGGCGCAGCCCTGCGCCCCTACGCCCCCGCCCATCTGCGCACGACCACCACCGACAACGGAGACCTCTCGATCACATGGACCCGCCGCAGCCGCGTCGGCGGCGACAGCCTGCAAACCGAACCGCCCATCGGTGAAGAATCCGAACGCTATCTGGTCGAATTCTCCACCCCCTCCGGCCCCCTGCGCAGTTTTGAGACAACCTCCCCCGCCACCACCTACACAGCCGCCCAACAATCCTCTGACGCCGCCACGCGGCCCCTAACCATCCGCATCGCCCAACTCTCCGCTGTGATCGGCCCCGGCTTTTTCGCTGAGATCGTGGTCTAACCCTACTTCTCCCTCCCCCTTGGGAGGGCGGGGTGGGTGTCTCAAAGCCTGTCCCTGCATCGAGATTGGCGAAAAATAGCATAAAAATAACACCGTCATACTCCGCGAAGGCGGGGTATCCAGCCTCGCGGCCTGAAAGACTGTCTCTCCATCAATCGGGTCGGTGTTCCCCGCCGAAATCACCGTCTGCCTCCCCCTTCTACCTCCCCCAACACGAAAGCCCTTATGACCCCCAACCTCGCCCTGACCCTCCTCGCCGCATCCCAAGCGCAAAAGCATGTCACCATCAACGAAGCCCTCACCCGCATCGACGCCGCCGCGCAAACCGCCGTCCTCACCCGCACCCTCACCGCCCCGCCAACCACCCCCGCTGACGGCGACCGCTACCTGATCGACGGCCCCGCCACGGGCGATTGGCAAGGGCATGAGGACCAGATCGCCGCATGGGACGCCCCCGCCCAAGGCTGGCTCTTCCTCACCCCGCATCCGGGCTGGCGCGTCTGGATCATCGACGAGGACACACTCCTCGCCCGCACCGCCGCCAGCACATGGCAGCCTGTGGGCGGCGGCGGTCAGCTCAACCCCGTGGCGGGCGACCTGCTCGGCGTCAACACCAGCGCGGATGCCGCCAACCGCCTCGCCGTCGCCTCCCCCGGCGTGCTCCTCACCCACGAGGGCGCGGGCATCCGGACAAAGCTCAACAAAGCCGCCGCCTCTGATACCGCGTCGCTGCTGCTGCAAACCAACTACAGCACCCGCACCGAGTTCGGCCTTGTTGGCGATGATGACACCGTCCTCAAAACCTCCCCCGACGGCAGTGCCTTCACCGAGGCAATGCGCATCCCCGCCGCCACCGCCCGCCCGGGTTTCCCCCAAGGCATCACCCTCGCCGGAGCCACCCCGCTCACCCGCTACGAGGAGGGCGACTTTACGCTGACACTCGGTCCGGGCGCGACGTCGGGCCAGTGGGATGCGGCCACGGGCCTTGCCGTCGAGAGCGCCCGCTACACCCGCATCGGCAACCTCGTCCACCTGCGCGCCGCCTTCCGCTTCACCGGACTGCCGGACGCCCCGATAACCGCCGCCACCTCGCGCAGCCTCGACATGGCCCCCTTCACGCCGACCGATGCGGCCCCGACCGACTCCTTCGACCACGCGGGCATGGCCACCATCGTCGGCCCCCTATCGAACGGAGGCAGCGCGTTTGCGTTTGCGTATCTGAACAAGATCGGGCGGCTGTTCCTGTCCCTAGCACCCCCCGCCATCAACCCGCCGGAGACTTCGGCGCTGATCCTCCTGAACCTGACCTACGAGGCCGACTGATCCATGCCGACCCCGTCCATCGTCCGCGCCAACAACCCCTGCGCCCTGCGCCCCTTGTCACGGGGGCGCTGGAAAGGACAGACCGGAACCATACGCACCCCCGGCGGCGCGTATTGCGCGTTTTCAGACCCCGTCTGGGGCGTGCGTGCGGGCCTTCGCAATCTCGACACCTACCGCCGCCGCCACCGCCTCACCAGCGCGGCCCAGATCATCGCCCGCTGGGCACCCAAATCTGACAACAACCCCGAAAGCGCCTACGCCCGCTTCATCGCCCGCCGCCTCGGCCTCTCGGTCCTGCAACCGATCCCGTTCGACTACGACCACACCAGCCGCCTTGTCGCCTCCATCATCCGGTTCGAGACGGGAACCAACGCCGTCGGCCCCGACACCATCGCCCAAGCAATGGCCCTAATGGCCGCCGAGGAAGAAACCGCAGGCCGCGACCCGGCCCCCTATCTGGTCGAGAGCGCCCCGCTCAAACCGCTCACCCGTTCCAAAGAAATCGCGCTGGGCGGGGGCGCGGCCACCATCGGCGCGGGCGGCGCACTCGCCTACGCCCCCGAAGCCATAGACGCCGCCCGCTCCGCCATCGACACAGGCCGCGACGCGGCACAGTCCATCGGCATCTCCAAACCCGCCGCCAGCCTGGGCGAGTTCGCCTGTATCGGCAGCTTTCTGATCCTGCTGCTGTTCGGCCTCGCCATCCTCGCCAACCGCCTCCTCGCCCGCTACCGCGCCGAAAGATGACCCATGACCTCGACCCTGACGATCCCCTTGCCCAACACCCTCACCCTGACCCGCACCATCAGTCCGAGCGGCGACCTGTCCCTGCACATCACCGACCCCTCCGGCACGATCCACTACAGCGAAGACATCACCGCCCCGCAGACCGTCGACACACCGGAGCAAATCCTCTGATTGCGTCACTTCTGCGCGGCCCTCGCTACGGCTTGGCTCTGATTATCGCAGTAAAGCGCTTACATCAGCAAAGCAGAGTCATCATCCGCGAAGGCGGATGATCCAGTCTCGTTTCCTGAAAGATATTTCTCCGGCAATCGAGTCTGGATTCTTTGCTGGAGCCTGTCCTCCGCGAAGGCGGGGGCAGAGAATGACGGAAGATTTCTGAATGACCCTCCTCGCCCGCCTCCTCACACTCCCCCGCTGGCTCCTCCTCGCCACCGCAGCAACAACCGCCATCACCACCCACACCGCCGCCTACCACCTCGGCGCAGCCTTCGCCTTCCGCGCAGGCTTCGACAACGGCGCAGCCACCACGCTCAACCGCCTCGCCGCCCAAGCCGCCCGCCGCACCGCCAACCAGATCGA
Organism: uncultured Neomegalonema sp.; assembly: GCA_937944035.1. Lineage (GTDB taxonomy): Bacteria > Pseudomonadota > Alphaproteobacteria > Rhodobacterales > Rhodobacteraceae > JAHDDY01. The sequence goes on from CALDZQ010000153.1 coordinate 14,623, forward strand.
AGACCGCCTCAATGCCGAAACCGCTTCTCATCCTCACAATGGCGAGCGCCCTGACGGCCTGCGCTGCGGTCCCTCCGCCCGTGACTGCCCCGAATAACTGCCTCAGCTGCCGCGCCCTCCCGCCGCCGAGTTCCAGCATCACCGACACCCCTAAAACCCGCGCGCTGACGGACGTGATCTTCACCGTATGGGCCTGCACCTGCGCCCCCGACCTCGCCGCCGCCAAAGGACTGAAATGCTCCCCCGCCTGACCGACAGAGCCGCCCTTACCCTGATGGGCGCAACCCTCGCCATCGCCTTCACCGCCGCGCTGACCTTCACCCGTGACAGCACCCGCCCCTGCACCGAGCGCGTGTTTCTCAGCGATAACGACTCCTATTCATGGGGCACAATCACCCGCTGGGGCAGCGGCTATCTCACCGCTTTCCACGTCATCGACAGCGGCCAGATCGTCGACGGCCCCGCCGTATCAAGCATCGGCGACCTGCCCGCCACCGATTTCAGCTTTCTGACGGGCGCAGCCATCAAATCCGACCCCGCCAGCATCCCTGCCCCCCAAGGCGCGGTGACGCTGGAGGGTTTTCCCGCCCGCGCGACCATGCGAGAGCGGCTGAACGGCACAGTCTACGCACCGGACACTGTCCCGCCCGGCATATGGGTCATGCTCGACCACCCCGAACCGCTGGTGGGTGGCTTCTCCGGTGGCTGTGTGCGCGATGCTGATAACGAGGTCGTCGCCGTCATCATGGGCGCATCCTCAATGAAGCTCGACGGCCAAACCCGCCACTTCGCCCGCGTCATCCCAATCCGCGACGCCCTGCACGAGATCCAGGGCGCACCGCCCCCAAACACCCGCCCCCTGACCCTGCTCCCCCGCCTGATCCCGGCGTTACAGCAATGGCCCGAACGCGGATGATTTCCTCTGTCCCGGATTTGATGCTACCGCATTCACATCTTTTCGTGTTCGACGAACAAGGCACAGTCATTCTCTGCGAAGGCAGAGAATCCAGACTCGATTGACTGAGAAATAATCTTTCAAGACACGAGGCTGGATCATCTGCCTTCGCAGATGATGACAGTGTTTCTTTTTGAGGAGCTACCGAAATCCTCACTCAAGAGACTTTCTTACATAGATAGTGAATCGCAAATGCTCTGACCGGGGCCTCCCAACGGCGATACAATCGAAAGCCCTGAATGCCCACGCCGAGCCTACGCCTGAACCGCGCCGCCGAATACGCGGATAAATTCCTGAAAATCACCGCCGCCACCGCCCTTCTCGGCGGGGCCGGAGCCTTCACCTTTCTGAGCGATGCCCTGCGCGACAGCATCCAAGACTATTTCGGCATCAACGCCATCGTCGCCCGGATTGAGAGCATCGAGGCCCGCCTGCCCGGCCAGAAAGTCGCGATCTACGACGCGTCGTTCTCTTATATCGAAGGCCCGTGCGTGATCGGCGACGTATGCATCGCCCGCTTCAAAATCCGCCGCACCCCTTACGGCGCAGACTGCTCACAGCCCCGTGTGACGCCCTATGTCGATAATCACGGCGGCGTCAAACACCCTGCCGAATACATCGGCGGCAGCTTACGCGCGGGCGCGGATGTCTGGTCCCAAATCGAAATCCGCTTCCGCGTCCCCGCCAACGCACAGGCCGGCCGCGCCGCCTATGCCTCGCTGCAAGAATACCACTGCCCCAACGGCACGGTATCGGAGGAGTCGATCTCGTTGAGTTTTATCCTCAAAGCGGGCGCTTGACCCAAAGGATTGCGCGGGTTCTTTTTGGAACCCTCTCCCTGCGGAGAGGGCAGGGTGAGGGTTTTCTCCATCGCCACCCCAAACCCCCCCTCGACATTCCCGCCCCCCTCTGACACCCCTGCGCCGAACACGGCAGAGGGATTCACATGGACAATCTACGCGGCGCGGGGATTATGGTGCTGGCGATGCTGGGCTTCGCGGTGGAGGATATGTTCATCAAGCTGCTGGCGGACAGCTTGCCCATCGGTCAGATTATCGGGATGGTGGCGCTGGGCGGGGCGGTGATCTTCGCCACTATCTGCCGCACCCAAGGTCTTGCCCTTTTCTCGCGTGATATGCTCGGTGCGCCCGTCCTCATCCGCAATACCGGAGAGTTGATCGGCACGATCGGCTTCGTCACCGCCATCGCACTCACGCCGCTCTCCACAGCGTCCGCCATCCTGCAAGCCACCCCCCTCGTCGTCACCCTTGGGGCCGCGCTGTTTCTGGGCGAGAAAGTCGGCTGGCGGCGGTGGTCGGCGATTTTGGTCGGCTTTCTCGGCGTCCTGCTCATCATCCGCCCCGGTACGGACGGGTTCGACATCCTGTCGCTGTTCACGCTGCAAGGCGTGCTCGGCCTCGCCATCCGCGACATCGCCACGCGCCGAATCCCCAAATCAATCGCGTCGATGCAGCTCAGCTTCCTCGCCTTTCTCGTCCTCATCCCCGCATCCCTGATCCTGCAAGCCATGAACGGCACATGGTGGGTGCAGCCGTCGTCTCCGGAGTGGGTGCTGGTCGGCGGGTCGATCCTGATTGCGGTGGTGGCCTATTACGGCATCGTCGCCGCCATGCGTGTGGGCGAGGTCAGTTTCGTGACCCCCTTCCGCTACAGCCGCCTGTTATTCGCGCTGTTCATCGGCTTTTTCGTCTTCTCCGAGCGCCCCGACGCCCTGACTCTGCTGGGCGCAACCATCATCGTCGCGTCTGGCATCTACACCGTCTGGCGCGAGCGGAAGGTGAAGCAGTTAAGCTGAAACCGTCGGTGATTTTTCCGGTAAGTCCGGCAACCGTGCGAATATCGCCTGTTTCATCGCGTTGAAGTCATCCGCGCTCGACGTTTTCTTGTTGAACGCCGCATAGACTTCCTTGCCGTCGCTCTCCCGATACCCCAACAGCACAATCCGCCCGCTGCTATCGAAATCCGCGAAAGTCAGCGCATCCCAGCCAATCAGCGTCGTCGAGAATACCCCGCGATGCTCAACCCCGCCTTCCCTGACCGCGCCATAGATGGGTTTGCGGATAAAACTGCGCAGCGCGAACAGCGCCCAGACCGAAAATAACAGTCCCATCGTCAAATCGAAACCGCTGCCGGTTTGCGACCAGCGCCATAAATTCAGCCCCGCAGCGGCGGAAATCAGCGCCAGATTCAGTAAAATGAACGCAAGCGCGCGTCCGGTTCGTCTCAATTCTACGCCCATGCCTTAAACATCCACATCTTCCGCAAACCGCGCGTTTTCCTGAATATACTCAAACCGCTTCTCGGCCTTCTTACCCATCAGCCGCTCGACAAGGCTCGCCGTCTCGCCCGGCTCAATATCCTCCAGCCGCACACGGATCAGCTTGCGTTGAGCGGGGTCCATCGTCGTGTCCTTCAACTGTTTGGCCATCATCTCGCCCAGCCCTTTGAACCGCCCGATGTCGATCTTGCCCTTGCCGCTGAAACCCGTTTCCATCAGGCGATCGCGCTCCTCCTCATCGGCGGCATAGATCGATTTCGCCCCTTGGGTCAGGCGGTACAGCGGCGGCGCGGCCAGATATAACTTGCCCTTGGCCACGAGGTCGGGGAATTCGCGATAGAAAAATGTCATCAGCAGCGCCGCGATATGCGCGCCATCCACATCCGCGTCCGTCATGATGATAACCCTGTCATAGCGCAGGTCATCCTCGTTATACCGCTTGCCCGGCTGAATCCCCAACGCGAGCATCAGGTCTTGCAGCTCCTGGTTTTGCGCCAGCTTATCCGCCGTGGCATTCGCGACGTTGAGGATTTTCCCCCGCAGCGGCAGCACCGCCTGAAACTTCCGGTCCCGCGCCTGTTTCGCCGACCCGCCGGCCGAATCCCCCTCGACCAGAAAAATCTCCGACCCCGCCTTGGTCGCATTCGAGCAATCGGTCAGTTTGCCGGGCAGGCGCAGGCGCTTGGTCGCCGATTTACGCTGCGTCTCTTTCTCCGCCCGCCGTCTCAGGCGGTCGTCGGCCCGCGCGATGCAGAAATCGATCACCGTCTCGGCCCGTTTCGGATCAGCCGCCAGCCAGTTGTCAAACCGGTCCCGCAGCGACCCCTCCACCAACCGCGCCGCATCCGCCGTGGACAGCTTTTCCTTCGTCTGTCCCTGAAACTCCGGTTCGCGCAAGAAGACAGAGATCATCGCCCGCGCGTTGATCATCACGTCTTCCGCCGTGATCTGCGCCGCTTTCTTGGTCCCGATCATTTCCCCGTGGGCGCGGATTGCCCGTGTCAACGCTTGGCGCAGCCCGATCTCATGCGTCCCGCCTTGCGGTGTGTGGATGGTGTTACAGTAAGACGAGATGCCCCCGTCCACCATCTGCGACCAGTGGATCGCCCATTCCACTGCGCCCGGCGTCTCGCCGAATTTCTCGGCAAAATCCGCCCGCCCCGCAAACGGCTCAGGTGACAGCGTTTCCGTCCCCTCAAGCTCGGCTGCCAGAAAATCCGCCAGCCCGTTCGGGAAGTGAAACACCGTTTCTTCCGGCGTTGCATCCCCGTCCTTGATGAGCGCCGCGTCACATTTCCAGCGGATTTCCACGCCCCGGAACAGATACGCCTTCGAGCGCACCATCCGCAGCAACCGCGCGGGCTTGAACGTCGCCCGCTCCCCGAAAATTTCAGGATCGGGCGAGAACGTCACCGTCGTCCCCCGCCGGTTCTGCGTGGCCCCGCGATCCTCAAGTCCCGTGATCGGCAGTCCGCGCGAGAAAACCTGCCCGTACAGCTTTTTCTCCCGCGCCACCTCGACCTCCAGCCGGTCCGAAAGCGCGTTGACGACCGAAACACCCACCCCGTGCAACCCGCCGGATGTCTGATACGCTTTGCCGGAGAATTTCCCGCCGGAATGCAGCGTTGTCAAAATCACTTCCAGCGCCGATTTATCGGGAAAGCGCGGATGCGGGTCCACAGGGATACCCCGCCCGTTATCGCGCACCGTCACGGAATTATCCGCCCGCACATGAATATCGATCCGGTTCGCGTGGCCTGCGACCGCCTCGTCCATCGAGTTGTCCAGCACCTCCGTCACCAGATGGTGCAGCGCACGCTCGTCCGTACCGCCGATATACATGCCGGGCCGTTTGCGCACAGGTTCAAGGCCTTCAAGAACCTCAATATCCTCGGCGGAATACGCTTTTGACGCGGCGTCGTTTTGGGCAAATAGGTCAGAAGACATGGGGACTCGATGTTCTTGTTGTGTTTGGTGATGTCACGATGAATAGCCCAGTTTCGTCATCAAGGGAAGGGTCGGTTCGTTCCGCGCAGCTTTGCGGGCGGTTGCGTTTCCCCAAGGTAAGCATTCAACGCGGTTGAATCCGCTAACACTTTATTATTTAACAAAAAAAACCACACATGATGATGATTAAATGTACGTGGTTTACTTATTATCAAACCCTCTATCGCACAGTGCATTTGACTAAAATTTGAGGTGATAGCGCGAGACGCAGGGGAAAAATCCTCCTCTCATTATTCCAGCGATCAAACAACGCGACGGGGTGATCTCGTGGTGAAGGAGAAACTATGTCCATTATTTCGGGTCTTTCAAACGTTGCAGGCACGGCAAACGACGATCTTCTTTTCGGCGCACCGGATGGCGGGGCAGGGCATACGATCACGGGTGGTGACGGCTCTGATCTCATCTTCGGCAACCACAGCCCTATCGTAACGGATGCGGGGTCTGATGCGGCCACCGCCCTCGACCTCACCGCTTCCGACTCCCCGTGGAGCCTTGGCGAGAACCCGGACATCGCTGATGCCACAAGCACACCGCATCTGTCCGTCGTGCGCGAAGGTGCAGGCTCCGATGACTGGTTCGCTTTCACCCTCGTCGCCGGACAAGAGCTGACGCTGGATGTGGATTACGGCTCGGACGCTTTGGGTGGCGAGATCGATACGATGGTCGATATTCTCGGCGCGGACGGCACGTCTGTTCTGGCGAGCGGAGACGATTCTCCCGCTGCTGACGGCGCGGGTGGCAGTACAAGCGACTACGATTCTTTCCTTACCTTCACCGCACCTGGCGATGGCGTCTATTATGCCCGCGTGTCCAATTTCTGGGGCACAGGGCCGCAGGCTGGCCAGACCTATGTGATGAATGTCTCCCTCACAGGCCAAGCCGTCTTGGCGGGGGCTTCACCCGCAAGCGACGATGATCTGGATGGCGGCGCGGGCGCTGATACGCTCTACGGCGCTGAGGGAAATGACACGCTGGCGGGTGGCGCGGATGATGATCTGCTGAACGGCGGTTCGGGTGACGACATGCTCGACGGCGGCGCGGGCGATGACGTTCTGATCGGCGGCTTGGGCGGCGACGTGATGCAGGGCGGCGCGGGCCGCGATACTTTCATCCAGAACGATGACGGCGCGGCCAATGTGATTGATGGCGGCGATGCGGGCATCAACACCCTTGATCTCTCCGGCTCGGCAGCGGGTTGGTCCACTGACGGAACCGGCGGCACATCCGGCACGACAACCTTGTCCCACACCAACATCACCAACATCATCGGCACAGACCACGCCGATACCCTGCGCACCAGCGCCACGACCCTGACCCTTTCGGCAGGCGATGGCAACGACACGGTCGCGTTTGTTGACAGCACGGGCGGCGAGCGCGTGGATGGCGGTGACGGCATCGACACCCTTGATCTCTCCGCTCTGACCGCCCCGCGCACACTTGATCTTGCGGCAGGCACACTCAGCGGCGCACAGTCCGTCACGGGTTTCGAGCGCTATATCACAACCGCAGGCGACGACACGGTTTCCGGTTCAGCGGCAGCGGACACCGTCTCCGGCGCGGCTGGCGATGATATGATTTCGGGCGGCGCGGGCAATGACAGGCTCTCCGGCGACACAGGCAACGACACGCTCGCGGGTGAAGCGGGCAATGACGCTTTGTTCGGCGGCGAGGGTAACGATTCACTCGACGGCGGCGAAGGGGCTGACAAAATCGGCGGCGGCGACGGCGATGACATCATCTCCGGCGGCAGCGGCCGCGATGCGGTGAACGCGGGTGCGGGCGATGACACCGTCCACGGCAATGACGGCGATGACCGGATCGACGGCGGTGACGGTGCGGATAATCTGGCGGGCGATGCGGGCGCTGACCGTCTCAGCGGCGGCCTCGGCAATGATACCCTTGACGGCGGCGATGGTGTTGACCGTCTTGATGGCGCAGAAGACGACGACCTGCTGTTGGGTGGCCTCGGCAACGATCTGCTGAGCGGTGGTGAAGGCAGTGATACGCTGCGCGGCGATGCGGGCGATGATTTTCTTGATGGCGGCGATGCCGACGATTTCCTCTATGGCGGCGAGGGTGCTGACAGCCTCATCGGCGGCCTTGGCGATGATACGCTTGAGGGCAATGACGGTTCCGACAACATCGACGGCGGCGAGGGTGCGGACGACCTTTCCGGCGGCCTTGATGACGATACGCTCAGCGGTGGCGAAGGTGATGACGTGTTGCGCGGTGACGCGGGCGACGATTTGATCCGGGGCGACGCGGGTGCGGACACCATCGAAGGCAATAACGGTGCGGATAACATCGATGGCGGGGCTGGCGACGATCTGCTTGTCGGGGGCGAGGGCGACGATACGCTCGATGGTTCTGCCGGAGCGGATACGCTTCAAGGCGACGCGGGTGATGACATTTTGCGCGGCGGGGACGGTGAAGATTCGCTTTCCGGCGGCGCGGGCGCTGACAGTCTTTCGGGTGGTGCGGATAACGATACGCTCGTCGGCCATGACGGTGACGACCTGATCGACGCGGGCGAGGGCGATGACCGCGTGATTGCGGGGGCTGGTGTGGACAGTGTTTCCGGCGGTGCGGGTGCTGATACCATCGATGCGAATGCCGGCGATGACAGGGTCGATGGCGGCCTCGGCGATGACAGCATTTCGGGGGGCGAAGGCGTCGACAGCCTCACGGGCGGTGATGGCGCTGACATTCTCGCGGGCGACGGGGGCGATGACATCCTCTCCGGCGATGCGGGTGGTGACAGCCTCTACGGCGGCACAGGTAACGACGATATATCCGGCGGCGCGGATGCGGATGTGCTGAACGGTGGCGCGGGATCGGATGCCCTTGATGGCGGCGACGGCGATGACAGCCTTGATGGCGGTGCGGATAACGACGTTCTCCTCGGTGGGGCCGGGGACGATACCCTGACGGGCGGCGCGGGATCTGACAGCATCGACGGCGGCGCGGGCGTTGACACATTTATACAAAACAATGACGGGGCCGCGAACACGATTGACGGGGGCGATGCCGGAGCGAACATCCTCGATCTCTCCACTTCGACCGCCGCATGGACCGTAGATGACGCATCGGGCGCATCCGGCACATCGTCGCTGGAACTCAGCAACATCACGCAGGTGATCGGCACGGATTTCGCCGATGACATCTCGGCCAGTGCGGCCCTGAACACGATCGCGGCGGGCGCGGGTGATGACCTCGTGAGGGCCGGAGATACCGCGTCGGGCGAGAATTTCGACGGTGGTGACGGTGTTGATACGCTCGATCTGTCAAACATGACCGCAAGCCGCATGATTGATCTCGCTGCGGGAACCATGAGCGATGCGCTTTCCATCACCTCGTTCGAGAACATCCTCGGCGGCGCTGGTAATGACGACATAACAGGCTCCAATGATGCGAACACGCTGTCAGGCGGCGCAGGCGACGATGTGCTAACGGGCCTTGGCGGCGACGATGTCTTGGACGGCGGCACGGGGGACGACACGCTTTCTGGGGGCGAAGGCGCGGATGTTCTTTCCGGCGGTGACGGCACTGATACACTCGATGGCGGCGATGGTGATGACAACCTGGACGGCGGCCTCGGCGATGATGTGCTGGCGGGCGGGAATGGCGCCGATACGCTGCTCGGTTCCGATGGCAATGACAGCCTGTCCGGTGGCGATGGCGCGGATGTGCTTGATGGCGGCGCGGATGATGACATTTTGGGCGGCGGCCTTGGCGATGACAGCTTGCAGGGCGGTGATGGCAATGACAGCCTGACGGGCGACGAAGGCAGCGATGTCCTTGATGGCGGCGCGGGTGCCGATGTGCTCAGGGGCGGCGATAACGATGACACCCTGCGGGGCGGCGACGGCACTGATACACTCGATGGCGATGCGGGCGATGACAGCCTTGATGGCGGCGAGGGTGACGACACGCTCAGGGGCGGCGCGGGTCTCGATAATATTTATGGCGGCGACGGCAATGATCTGCTCGACGGCGGTGGTGACGACGACGCCCTGCGCGGTGGTGACGGTGACGACAGCTTGCTGGGCGGCGATGGCGCTGACATGCTCAGCGGCGGCGCGGGCGAGGATTCGCTGGATGGCGGTGCGGGTGACGATACCCTGCTCGGCGGCGCGGATGCCGATATTCTCATCGGCGGTGCGGGCGCTGACAGCTTGAACGGCGGCGACGGTGCTGATCTGTTCATCCAAGACGATGACGGCGCTGCAAACGTGATTGATGGCGGTGACGCCGGGACCAACACGCTCGACCTCTCGACATCCAGTGCGGGCTGGACCCTCAGCGATACGGCGGGCGTATCCGGCACGACCACACTCGCGCTCAGCAACATCACCAACCTGACCGCAACAGAGTTTGCGGACGAAATCACGCTGGGCGACTCCCTCAAGGCAGTTGATACGCTCGACGGCGATGATCTGGTCGTTACCAGTGATGGCGGTTCCGGTTACAGTCTTGATGGCGGTGCGGGCGTTGATACGCTTGATCTTTCCGCTTCGTCGGATGCGCAAAGCCTTGATCTAGCGGCGGGTACGCTCGCGGGATCAATCGCGGCGGTGAATTTCGAAAACGCGTTGGGCGGCAGCGGCGATGACAGCCTGATCGGCTCTAATATCGACAACATCCTGTCCGGCGGCGCTGGCAATGATTATCTCTCCGGTGCGCGGGGTGATGACACGCTGCTCGGTGAAGGTGGCGCGGATACGCTGATCGGCGGCGTCGGTGAGGATTTCCTCAGCGGCGGCGATGGTGATGATTTCCTGAACGGCCACCATGATGACGATGAAATCAATGGTGGAGCGGGTCAAGACTCGATCTTGGGCGGGTTTGGCGATGACAGCGTCGATGGCGGCGACGGGGACGACATCATCTCCGGCAACGCGGGCACGGATACGCTCTTCGGCAGCGCCGGGAATGACTTGATCCAGGGCGGTGACGGTGACGATGCCCTCGATGGGGGTGCGGACAATGACACGCTCTTCGGTAACAACGGCTCGGATAACCTGAACGGCGGCGATGGCGATGACGTGCTTGATGGCGGCGGCGAGGCCGATACGCTGATCGGGGCTGATGGTTCGGACAGCTTGTCCGGCGGCGCTGATAGCGATCTTTTGCTAGGCGGTGCGGGGGATGATGTGCTGGATGGCGGTGCGGATGCGGATCGGCTCGAAGGCAATGACGGCAACGATCTGCTGCGCGGCGACACTGGCGATGACATCCTCTACGGCGGCGCGGGTGCGGATACGCTGATCGGTGGCGCCGGGGCGGACACGATGAACGGCGGCGATGGTTTCGATACGTTCATTCAAGACAATGATGGCGTCCGCAACATCATCAACGGCGGTGATACCGGCCCTGATTTGCTGGACCTCTCCACCTCCACACAAGGATGGCGGGTCAGTGGTATCAGCGGGACTTCCGGGTCTTCGACCTTGGTGATCTCGAACATCACCAGTGTAATCGCGACCGATTTTGATGACCGGATCACCGCGAACCGCTCGGTCTCAACGATCGCCGCTATGGATGGCGATGATACTGTCTATTCCGGTGAGAACATTACGGACGTGTCCTTTGACGGCGGTGCGGGTATCGATACACTGAACCTTGACGCCGCCGCCGGGCCTGTAACTGCTGATTTGGGGCTGGGGACACTGGGTTCCGCTGTTGCGGCGACGGGTTTTGAGCACGCGATTGGGTCTGCCTTTGCCGATCATATTGATGGCTCGGATGTCAGCAACTCTCTGATCGGCGGCAACGGAACCGATGTCCTCAACGGGTATGCGGGCGAGGACGTGCTGGTTGGCGGCAATGGTCACGACACCATTACCGCTGGCGATGATGCCGACCAGGTGACAGGGGGTGCGGGTAATGACGATCTGCACGGTGAAGACGGTGATGACATCATCAGCGGGAATAACGGCAATGATGTCGTAACGGGGGGCGCGGGCAACGATAATGTCAACGGCGGCAGTGGCAGCGATGAGATCTCCGGCGACGCGGGCGACGATGTTTTGATCGGCGCGGCGGGCAGGGACACGATTTCCGGCGGTGACGGAAACGATTACATCCACGGCGGCACTGAAAGCGATGTTCTGACGGGCGGGTCGGGTAACGACACGCTGCTCGGCGCGGCAGGCAACGACTCGCTCTCCGGCGGCGATGGCGCTGACTTTATCAACGCCGGCGAAGGCAATGACCATCTCACGGGCGGGGCGGATAATGACAGCCTCAGCGGCGCTGCCGGCGACGATCAGATCTTCGGCGGGACAGGGGATGATTACGTCCTGGCGGGAGAGGGCAACGACACCGTCTCCGGCGATCAGGGTGCGGATATGCTGATGGGCGGCGGCGGCGATGATATTGTCTACGGCAATGACGGCGACGACAGCCTGATCGGCAATTTCGGGAATGACAGTCTGATGGGGGGCGCGGGCGCGGATACGCTTGATGGCGGTCTGGATCATGACACGCTTTACGGCGGCGAGGGCAATGATGTGCTCATCGGCGGCTTCGGTGACGATACCATGTTCGGTGGTGATGGCGATGACACGTTCGTTCAGAACAACGACGCGGGCGTCAACGCCGTTATCGGTGGTACGGGGGTGAACCGTCTTGATCTCTCAACGTCCGGCGCGGGGTGGATTATCGACACGACATCCGGGGTCTCGGATGAAACAACCACGCTGACCCATTCGATGATAAGCGAGATCATCGCCACGGACCGTTCCGACGAGATCACTGTCGGGGGTACGATCCAAACCGTTGCTGCGGGTGACGGCGATGATCTGGTAGTGCTGGAGGATGGCCTCGGCCCGGTCACACTTGATGCGGGTCTGGGGGATGACCTGTTGGACCTGTCACGGCTCACGACCGGTCTGTCTCTTGATCTGGTGACGGGCTTGTTCAACGCGTCTTCATCCGCGAGCGGCTTTGAGGATGTTCTGGGCGGTTCGGCGGCTGACGATATTGCCGGAAGTGCGGATGATAACATGCTGCAAGGCAATGCGGGGGATGACACACTCAGCGGTAACGGGGGCGCGGATGTGCTCGACGGCGGCGAGGGTGATGACGTTCTCGGCGGCGGTGAGGGCGATGACCGGATCGTTGGCGGGTTGGGCAATGACACGCTCACCGGAGAAGATGACGTTGACGTTCTTACAGGCGGGGAGGGCAATGACCTTCTCGATGGCGGTGCGGGTGTTGATAATCTCAACGGTGGTGAGGGGGATGACACCCTGATCGGCGGAGCGGATGCCGATGTGCTGATTGGCGGTGAAGGCGCAGATACGCTTGCCGGCGATGACGGCCGCGATTTTCTGAGCGGCGGTGGTGGTAACGACTCGCTTGACGGGGGCAGTGGCAGCGACACGCTGAACGGCGTGGACGGTGACGACATCCTTTCGGGCGGTTCGGGACACGATCTGCTGCTGGGCGGTCTGGGCAAGGATACGCTGGAGGGCGGTGAGCAGAACGACACGCTCGACGGTGGCAACGGCGATGACATCCTGACGGGGGGCGATCAACAGGATACGTTCCGCTTCACCGGAAACTGGGGTGCGGACCGGATCACCGACTTTGCCGATAACGGCATCGAGAAACTGGATTTCCAGACCTCCACGATTGTGAACGGTTTGGCTGATCTGACGATTGTTGACGGTGTCGATGGCGCCGTGATTACCAACGGTGCAAACTCTATCGTCGTCGAAGGCATCCTCGCTGCCGATCTGGGCGGAGATGACTTCCTGTTCTAAAGCATACTCCCTGCGCCTGCTCAGGTTGGCGCGGCGACTTACCTCAGCCGCACATCGTAATGCAGGTCGTCTGTGACGTAGCGGCTGCGGCGCAACTCGACAATCCGGTCGGATATGTCGATGGCGACCCGGCGCACCTCGATCAGGGGTGCGCCTTTTTTCACGTCCATCACGGCGGCATCTTCGGCATTCGCGAGCGCGGCGCGCAATGTCTCGTCCGCTTTGGAAATCGCGATGCCGTAGGCTTGCTGATAGAACGCGTAGATCGCGTTCGGCAGCGGCGCATGATCGGTCAGCGCGGGAAACAGCGATATCGGCAGCACCGAAATCTCGCGCACGATGCGCTTTCCGTCGATGGTGCGGACGCGGTTGATCTCATACATCTGTTTGTCATCGACATTCAGCACCTTGCGCTCTTCGGCATTTGCGCGGCGGCGGCTGATCGTCTCGCTCTCCAGCAAGGGCGCGACGGCGGAGCCGTCTTCACGGCGTAACCGGAAAAAGTGGAAATGATCGCTTTCGGGCGTCGTTGTCGCGACAAAGGTTCCGCGCCCCTGCTGACGTTTGACGATCCCGCGTTGTTCAAGCTCGATCAACGCTTTTCGTGCTGTTCCCTGACTGACACCCATCTCCGCGCCCAGATCCGTCTCACTGGGCAGCATGACGCCGGGCTTCAGATCGCCCGTGACAATCCGGTGAACAATCGCATCGATCACAGAGCGATAAAGGGGCAGGCTTTCGTTTGACATGCTTACTGGATAGCGAAGCGGGCCGTGAAGGAACAGCGAAAAGTGGAAAGCGTAACAAGAACTCTTGTATAAGACTTCTTATCTATGATACGCAGCGGCAATCTTATCGCTTTTAGGGGGAAAACCATGAGCAAGCCGCATCTGCTGGTGCACGACGCGAAGGATAGTGTCGGCGTTGTCGTCATCGAAGGACTGACCGCCGGAACCGAAATGCTTTGTGTCGTCACGCACGACAACAGCGATTTTAAACTCACGGCCAAGCATGACATTCCCATCGGTCACAAAGTGGCGCTGGGCGATCTGGCCGATGGCGAGACGATCATCAAGTACGGTGAGGAAATCGGCAAGATGATTGCCTCCGCCGGAAAAGGCGAGCACGTCCATACGCATAATATGAAAACGAAGCGCTGGTAAGGGGGCTGATCACATGAGCTATACAAACAGAACAGTCAAAGCATGGCGCCGTGAGAATGGCCGCGTCGGTGTGCGCAACCACGTCGTGATCCTGCCGGTCGATGATATTTCGAACGCCGCGTGTGAAGCGGTTGCGAACAATATCAAAGGCACAATGGCGATCCCGCACGCCTATGGCCGGCTTCAATTCGGCGCTGACCTCGACCTGCACTTCCGCACCATGATTGGCACAGGGTCTAACCCGAACGTCGCCGCCGTGGTCGTTATCGGCATCGAGCCGAGCTGGACCAAAGTTATCGCTGACGGCATTCGCGAGACGGGCAAGCCTGTCGCGGAATTCTCCATCGAGCAAAACGGCGACATCAAAACCATCGCCGATGCGTCATGGAAAGCCAAAGAGTTCGTCCAGTGGGCGTCCGAGTTGCAAAAAGAAGACTGCCCGCTGACGGACCTTTGGGTTTCGACCAAATGCGGCGAGTCCGACACGACAACGGGTCTGTCTTCCTGCCCGACCGTCGGCAACATGTACGATAAGCTGGTCCCTGAGGGTCTGTATGGCTGTTTCGGTGAAACCTCCGAAATCACGGGCGCTGAGCATATCTGCGAAAAGCGCGCCGCGAACCCGGAAGCTGCCGCAAAGTTCATGGCGATCTTCAAGGAATACTCCGAAAACGTCATCTTCGCGAACCAAACCGATGACCTCTCGGACAGCCAGCCGACCAAAGGCAACATCTTGGGCGGTCTGACGACCATCGAGGAAAAAGCGCTGGGCAACCTTGAGAAAATCGGGCGCGAATGCACGTATATCGATGCGCTGCAAGCGGCTGAGGAACCTAAAAAGGGCAACGGTCTCTACTTCATGGACACGTCTTCGGCGGCGGCGGAGTGCGTCGTGCTGATGGCGGCGGCGGGTTATGTGATCCACACCTTCCCGACAGGGCAGGGCAACGTGGTCGGGAACCCGATCGTTCCGGTCATCAAAATCTCCGGCAACCCGCGCACCTTGCGCACGATGGCCGAGCATATTGATGTGGACGTTACCGGCGTTCTGTCGCGTGAGCAGACCATCGACGAGGCGGGCGATGCCCTGATCGACATGATCGAGCGCACCGCCAATGGCCGCAACACCGCAGCGGAGGCACTCGGCCACCGCGAATTCTCGATGACCAAGCTGTATCGCTCGGCTTAATCGGGTCTCTAGTGGATCAACTTATTTGGCTCCCACGGCAGGGACTCAAATGTCTCGGTCGATCCACTAGCCAAGCCCCTTGCGAAGGCGTTGTTGGACACGCGTATTGTCAGTGTCTGAGGCTGGATCATCAGAAGCAAACTTCAAAGCCCCGCAGTATTCGCTGCGGGGCTTTTTCGTACCTGCGATTCGCGCGCAAAACAGACTCCAACCGTTAAAAACGGTCCGGAATTGGAAAAATTTGGAAAATTATGGGTTTTTGGGCTGACTTCCCGATTAGACGAGTCATTCGCCTATTCTGTATGCTTAGCGCAGTTTTTGCCCGATATATTGTGTGTGTGGTAGTAATAACCAGTTTTCATATAAGTGAATTCTGATTTTGTTCCATGATGCTTGCAGACGGATTCCATAGATTACCATTGACGGACAGTTATTTCCCATATACTCCCATGACCAAGGAGAGCGATGCGGCGTTCCGGTGAAGCAAACAAGATAAAAATACTTGAGGCAGGTTTCATCAGGACACACTCCCTGGCTGCATACGTCTCTCCAAAAAAACAATACGACCCAGGCGTCCAAAGAAGA
>CALDZQ010000154.1 GCA_937944035.1 uncultured Neomegalonema sp.
CTTGCCCTTCATCGCCGTGCCGTCATCTTGAGCGATCATCGTCGCTGCACCCGGCGCGCCACCCTGGCGGCCCTGTGCGGGGTGGTCGACGCGGTCAAACATGGCGGAGAAGTCGAATTCATGCCCCTCACGCGCGCCAACTTCCATGTACTGGCCCAAGCCGCCGCGAAACTTGCCCGCGCCGCCGCTGTCAGGGCGCAGTTCTTTGCGCCAGATGATCACGGGGCCGGTATGCTCGGTTGCCTCAATCGGCATTGTCATCACGCCGGACGGGAAGGCGGTTGCGTTGAGGCCGTCGGACGCGGGGCGCGCGCCGGAGCCGCCGGAGTTGAACGTCAGAACCTCCGCCCGGACTGTGTCGTCGGGGGCTTTCTCATCCGTGCGCGGACGCAAAGAAACCATGAAATTGCATAAGCAACCCGCGCCTTCCGCCGGAACGAGGTTAGGCAAAATCTTGTCCAGCGCGCTGTAGACTGTGTCGGGTATCATGTGCCCGATCACATGGCGCAGGGCCACGGGGGCGGGGTGCAGCGCATTGACGATGGAGTTTTCCGGCGCAACCACTTTGAACGGGGCTAACGACGCCGCGTTGTTCGGGATTTCCGGTGCAATCGCGCATTTCAGGGCGTAGCAAGCATAGGCCTTCGTGTAGACGAGTGGGACATTTATGCCTTTTTTGTCCAACCCGGACGTGCCCTCAAAGTCGCAAACCATGCGATCATTGAAGATTTCCAACCGGACTTTCAGGTCAACGGGTGCGCTGAATCCGTCAATCCGCATCGCGCCATCGGCAACGCCGTTGTCAAGCGCAGCAATACGCTCCAGCGTTGCGCGGCGGGAGTTTTCGAGGATGAACGTGGCAATTTCTGTGAGATCATCAAGGCCGAATTCCCGCATCATATCAATCAGACGGCGGTGGCCGATCTCGTTACAGGTTGCCAGCGCGTAGACATCTCCGACCAGCTGATCCGGCTCGCGCACATTACCGCGAATGATCTTAATGAGCGTGCGATCCACTTCGCCCCGTTCGGCGAATTTCATGATCGGGATATACAGACCTTCCTCGTACACCGAGTTCGCATCGGCCCCGAAACCGCGTCCACCCACATCAACGACATGGGCAGTGCAGGCAAAGAATCCGACCAGCGCGCTTTTATGGAAAGAGGGGCTGACGACGGTGATGTCGTGCAGGTGGCCGGTCCCCTCCCACGGGTCGTTTGTGATATAGACATCGCCCTCGAACATATTCTCAATGCCGATACGGCGCATGAAATGGGCCACTGACTCAGCCATCGCGTTGACATGCCCCGGCGTTCCCGTGACCGCCTGCGCGAGCATCCGCCCCTCAAGATCGTAAACCCCGGCGGAAAGATCGCCCGCCTCGCGAACCGAAGTGGAAAAAGCGGTGCGGACTAGGGCTTGGGCCTGCTCTTCAACAACCGAGATCAAGCGATTCCACATGACTTGGTTGGAAACATTGGATGGTTTCATGCTCATGCCGCGTCTCCTTGGGTGGTGATGTCGATGCAGCCATCGGGTTGGCGCATGGCGCGGCGGCTGCTTGGGAGAATGATGGTGGTTTCATCTTCTGTGATCGCCGCCGGACCTTGTACGGTTTGTCCTGCTTCCATTGCATCGCGTAAGACGATTGCCGCATCAGTGGTCTGACCGAGAGCCGGGTCGAAGATACTGCGTGAGCCGTCAACAGGAGCGGCAGCGGCGGGAGCTTGCGCGGCAATGCGCGCGACGGTCTGCGGCGGGGTTGTCGCGTTGACTGCCCACACCGTGATTTCCACATCCATGCCATCGACCGAGCGGCCAAAGAGGGCGCTGTATTCATCCTCAAACAGATTCTCGAAGGTGGCGGCATCAGGGTTCATCGCTTGGGCTTGGGTGAGGATCACAGGGATTTCCCAGCCTTGTCCGGTGTAGCGCATGTAGACTTTAAATTCAGAGCGGATTTCCGCCCGCTCATCGCAGGAGCGCACGAATTTGGTTGCTTCGCTTTGCAGATCCGAGAGCAAGGCTTTGATGCGGGGCGCGTCGAAATCGGAGAGGCGCATATATACACTGCGGTTTGCCTCAAAACTGAACGGTGCGCGTAAGAAGCCGATCGCCGAGCCGACGCCCGCTCCCGGTGGAACCAGCAGCCGCTCGACGCCGAGTTTCTCACACAATCGCCCAGCATGAAGGGGGGCTGCGCCGCCAAAGGCAATCATTGTGTATTCGGACAGGTCTTCGCCGTTTTCGACCGCGTGGACACGGGCCGCGTTCGCCATGTTCTCGTCCACCACTTCGGCCAGCCCGAAGGCCGCTTCCTGAGCCTTCATATCCAGCGTGACGCCAAGCACGCTCTCAAGGGCGATAGCGGAAGCTGAAGCGTCGAGTTTGATTGTCCCGCCAGCGAATTTATCTGGGTCAAGGCGGCCCAGCACGAGGTCGGCATCGGTGACGGCCGGACGCTCTCCCCCTCGCCCGTAGCAGGCTGGACCCGGCTCAGAGCCGGCGGATTCAGGGCCGACGCGGATTTGCCGCATTACATCGACATGGGCGAGAGAGCCGCCTCCTGCGCCGATCTCAACCATATCGATCACCGGAATCGATATGGGCATTCCCGACCCCTTCTTGAAACGGTAGGTACGGGCGACCTCGAACACGCGGCTGGTTTTCGGAGTTTGGTTTTTAATCAGGCAGATTTTGGCGGTTGTGCCGCCCATATCGAAGCTGAGTACCTTATCAAGCCCGTAGCGAGCGGCGATATTGGCGGCGAATACCGCGCCGCCCGCCGGACCGGATTCGACCAGCCTCACAGGGAACTCGGCCGCGCTGTCGATGGAAATAATCCCCCCGCCGGAATGCATGAGGAAGATCGGGCATGAGACGCCTTCATCGGCTAAGCGTGTCTCCAAGCGACTGAGATAGCTTTTCATCAGCGGCTTGATATAGGCATTCGCAACAACGGTGTTAAACCGTTCGTATTCGCGCATTTGGGGCGATACCTCAGAGGAGAGCGAGACCATAGCGTCCGGCATTTTCTCGGCCAACACGTCACGTACCATCTGCTCATGCGAGTCGTTGAGATACGAATGGATCAGTCCAACGGCTACGCTCTCATAACCCGCTGCCGCGATCTCATCGACCAGCGCCTCGACTGCCGCACGGTCCAACGGGATCAGGACATTGCCCAATGCATCAATGCGCTCGGACAGGGTGTAGCGTTGCTGGCGCGGAAGGAGGGGGGGCGGTAGAGTCAGGTTAAGATCGTATTGCTCGAACCGCGACTCTGTACGCATTTCGATCACATCACGGAAACCTTGGGTGGTGATGAGGGCTGTCTTTGCCCCGCGCCGCTCGATAAGGGCGTTTGTGGCGAGTGTTGTGCCGTGGATGATCTGATCGATCACACCAGCGGCGATGCCGGCCTTTGCGCAAACCTGAGCGACACCATCAATAATCGCGTCTTCGGGCGCGTTGTAGGTGGTCAGAACCTTGGTGGAAAACAGGGCGTCCCCGACCTCCAACACGACATCCGTAAAAGTGCCGCCGATGTCGACGCCCATTCGTACCGATTCTTTACCCATCGCGCGTTCTCCCCTTTTGGTTTTCTAAAGATTAGAGGCTGCGCGTCGATAAGTTCCAATTATTTCATTTAATCGCGAGGATTAATTTTTCCGATTGTCTGTTATCGTAAACGACGCTGCTATCTCACCTGCGAGGTGGGCCGCGCGGCGAAAGCTGTGCAATCGACGACGTAGACGAAGGTTTCAAGCTGTTCGAGGTTCAGGCGCATAGGAGGTTGTGCGGTTAGATCGCATATCCATCCGTGGCGGCCACAAGCGCGCTTGCAATGCCCGGTTCGCTGACCGCATGTCCTGCATTCGGAGCGATCACAAGTTTCGACTTCGGCCACGACCGATGCAGCCGCCATGCGGTCATGGGCGGTGTCACAACATCAAACCGGCCCTGAACAATCACTGCAGGAAGGTGGGTTATCTTATTCATATCCTTCAACAACTGGCCGTCTTCGCGCATGAAGCCTTTGTTGATGAAATAATGCGCCTCGATCCGCGAGAAGGCGAGGGCG
>CALDZQ010000155.1 GCA_937944035.1 uncultured Neomegalonema sp.
TCGACGGGTCGGATGGCCCGGCACAGCACGGGGCGATGCCACAGGCGGATGATCCCGTGCCCGCGCGGCAGGTCTGCCTGCGCTTGCTGGCGATGCGCGGTGCGCTGGACGACCTGCCCCGGCAGGCGGAACGGATGCGCCGGGCGCTGGCGCGGGTGGTCCGCAAATGGCCCTCGCCGATGCGGCCCGGGCGGCCACCGGGGCATCGCTTGCAGGGCCGCGAGGCCATCGACGACATCCTCGAAGCGTGTCAGGAAGTGGCGCTCAGGGCGCTGAAACCACCCGAACCGGGATAGGCCATCGCCTTCCACCGATTGAAAGAACCGTCGTCCATCGGGGCGGCGGCCTTTGGTCATGCCCGCACGCGACATGCGGTGGCGCGCGGGGAGCGGGAAAGATTTATTTCGTTCAGTCTTGACTGAACGATGTGGGCCGCTATGTCGTGTGACATGATACAGGACGCGGAAACCGATTTTATCGAAGGGATGGGCCTTATCCTCCAGGCCGACGGGATGCCGCGCATCGCCGGGCGGCTGATGGGCCTGTTCGTGCTGCGCGGGGGACCGTTCAGCTTTGCCGACCTCGCCGAAACCCTGGAAATCAGCCGGGGCAGCGTCAGCACCAATACCCGGCTGCTCGAAGACCTGGGCGTGATCGAGCGGGTCGCGATCCGGGGCGAGCGGCAGGATTATTTCCGCCTCGCCGCCGACCCCTACGCCCAGATCGTCGAGCGCAAGCGCGTCCGCTCGATCCGCGCGGAAGAGGCGATCCGGCGCAGTGCCGATACGCTGTCGGAAGCGGGACCGGAGGCTCTGGACAGGATCGGCTCGCTCGCGAATTTCTTCCGGGTTCTCTCCGATGCGACCGCACGGGCGTTGCAGGACCTCGAAACGAAAGACGGAAATGCGCATCCCGCGCGTGGAACGTCCACCCCTTCCAGTATAGCGGCGGAGTGACCCGATGCTGAGCCAGTTGTTCAAGATCCTCCTTGCCGGGGCCATCGCCTTCGGGATCGTCACCTATGTGACGGGCGGCGATTACAGTCAGGTGACAGCCGCCGCCAACAAGGCGATCAACCAGACCGCCGAGCAGAAGCGCGAACGGCAGGAGGCCGCCGCCGCCGCCGACAATCCCGCGCCGGAGGACGAGGTGGTCGCCATCGATGTGGTGACGAAGGCAAGCAGCGCCTCCCCGCTCGCCTCGACACTGAGGATGACCGGCGCGACCGAGGCGAGCCGCCGTGTCGACGTGCGGGCCGAGACATCCGGCATTGTCGCCGTCGCCCCGCGCAAGGGACAGCGGGTGCGGGCGGGCGAATTGCTCTGCCGCATCGAGATCGGCAACCGCAAGGCCCGCCGGGACGCCTCCGTCGCCCGCTTGCAGCAGGCGATTACCGAAGCCCGCGCGCAGCAGAGCTTGAGCGAAAAGGGCTTCGCAGCCGCCAACCGCTCCAGCGCATCGAGGGTTGAGGCCGAAGTCCTGCGCGCCGACATCATGCAGATCGACATCGAGATCGGACAGTTGCAGATCACGGCCCCCTTCGACGGGATCGTCGAGGGCGATACCGCCGAAATCGGATCGCTGCTGCAGATGGGCAATACCTGCGCGACCATCGTCGACCCCGACCCGCTGCGGATCGCCGGGTTCGTGCCGGAATTCCAGATCGGCAAGCTGCGCATCGGCGACCCGGCCAGCGCGACGCTCGTGACGGGCGAAAACGTGCGGGGCCGCATCGTCTACATCGCACAGACCGCCGACACCGCCACGCGGACATTCGAGATCGAGATCGAGGTGCCCAATCCGAATTACAGCCTGCGCGATGCGGTGACGGCGCGCATCGAAATCCCCCTCGATTCGCGACCCGCGCACAAGCTGCCGCAATCCGCGCTGACGCTGAATGCCGGGGGCGATATCGGCGTGATGGTCGCGGAGAACGGGGCCGCGCGCTTCCGTCCGGTCGAAATCCTGCGCGACGGGGAAGAAGGCGTCTGGCTGACCGGCCTGGGCGACCGGGCGCAGGTGATCGTCGTGGGGCAGGAATACGTCAGCGATGGCTCGCGCCTCAACGCAACGCCGCAGGACGGCACCATTCTCGGGCCTCAGACATGAGAATTTTGGGCATGAGGATTGCAACATGAACCGCCTCGTAGACGTCGCCATCAATCGGGCGCGCATGATCGTCGCCTTCATCATCCTGAGCATCGTGGCGGGATGGACCTCGTATACCGGCCTGCCCAAGGAGGGCGCGCCCAGCATCGATATCCCGACGATCTACGTCTCGGTCAATTATCCGGGCGTTTCTGCGCTGGATGCCGAACGGTTGCTGGTCAAGCCGCTGGAAACGCAGCTGAAGACCCTCGAGGGTCTGAAGGAGATGACGGGCGTGGCCACCGAGGGGCATGCGTCCGTCGCGCTCGAATTCACCTTCGGCTTCGACAAGGATGCGATCCTTGCGGAGGTGCGCGCCGAGGTGGACAAGGCGCAGGCGGAATTCCCCGCCGATGCGAACGAGCCGCGCATCATCGAGATCAACACCTCCGAATTCCCGATCCTCAACGTCACGCTGTCGGGCGAGGCCCCCGAACGCACGCTGGTGCGCATCGCCAACGACCTGCAGGATGCCATCGAGGGAATTTCCTCGGTTCTGGAAGCGGAGATCAACGGCAAGCGGGACGAGCTGGTCGAGATCGTGATCGATCCGTCGCGGCTGGAAAGCTACAACATCACCGCGAACGAGCTGTTGCAGGTCGTCAGCAGCAACAACCAGGTCATCGCCGCCGGGGCGGTCGAGACGGAACAGGGCGCGTTCTCCATCAAGCTGCCCGGTTCGATCGAGACGCTGGACGATATCTATGCCCTGCCCATCAAGGTGCAGGGGGAACGGGTCGTCACGCTTCGCGATATCGCCGAGGTGCGGCGTACCTTCGAGGATCGCAACAGCATCGCCCGCTTCAACGGCGAGCCGACGATCTCGCTGTCGGTCAAGAAGCGGAACGGCGAGAACATCATCCAGACCGTGGAGCAGGTGCGCGCGGTGGTGGGCGCGGTCATGGAGACATGGCCCGACGGCCTGCGCGAATCCGTGCAGGTCGACTTCTCGCTGGATGAAGCGAGCCGGGTCGAGGACATGGTCGGGCAGCTTGAGTCGAGCGTCATCACCGCCGTCGCGCTGGTCATGATCGTGATCGTCGCCGCGCTTGGCATTCGCTCGGCGCTGCTGGTGGCCTTTGCCATTCCGACATCGTTCCTGCTGGCCTTCGCCCTGTTGGCGGTGCTGGGAATGACGGTCAACAACATGGTGATGTTCGGGCTGATCCTCGCGGTAGGGATGCTGGTGGACGGGGCCATCGTGGTGACGGAATATGCCGATACGAGGCGAGCGCAGGGGGCCTCCCCGTCCGAAGCCTATGGCGAGGCGGCGCGGCGGATGTTCTGGCCCATCGTCTCGTCAACCGCGACCACGCTCTGCGCCTTCCTGCCGATGCTGTTCTGGCCGGGGATGCCGGGCCAGTTCATGCGCTATCTGCCGATCACGCTGATCTTCGTGCTGATCGCCTCGCTGCTGGTCGCGCTGATCTACCTGCCGATCACCGGCATCATCGTCGCCCGCATCACCCGCGCCTTCGGCCGCGTTCCCACGGCCATCCGTGCGGGCCTCGGCTGGCTTGGTGCGATGGTGCTGGGCGGTGTGGCCGCCATCGGTGCGCTCATAACCTTCGATCTGGCAAAAACCGCTAAAGCGGGCGAGATCATCGCGCAAAGCGTTGCGACTGACCCCGCCGCCGCCGCCGCGCCCGTGACCACATCAACGCTCTTATTCGCCGCAACCGCCGCCCTGTGCCTTCTCGCCATCATCGCCTTCATGGCAGGGTTCCGCGCGCAAGAGCGCCCCTTCAAACAGTACACCAGTGAGAAGCCGAAACTCGGCATCTACGGAACCCTCCTGCGCTACGTGGTCGGCAATCCGATCATGCCTCTCATCGTCGTCGGCCTGACCGGCGCGGCCATTTTCGGCATCTTCAAAACCTATGGTGAGAACAACTACGGCGTTGAGTTCTTCGTCGAGACCGACCCCGAAATCGCCAACCTCTATGTCAGTGCGCGCGGCAACCTCTCAATCGAGGAAAAAGACGCCATCATGCGCGTTGTTGAGGGGCGCGTTCTCGGCACCGAATACGTCTCAGCCGCCCTCGCCATCGTCGGCGGCGGCAATGGCGCGGGCGCGGATCAGGGCGGCGCACCGAAAGACAAAATCGGCTCGATCCAGTTCGAGTTCGACAACTGGCGCGTCCGTAAAAAGGGCAAGGAGATCATGGCGGATCTGACGGAGGCCGTGGCCGACCTCCCCGGCGTCAAACTCGAACTCGCCGAACAGGCCGACGGTCCGCAACAGGGCAAACCGATCCAAATTCAAGTCGCCGCCATCGACTTCGACACCCTCCAAGGCGCAACGCAAAACGTCATGTCGCATCTGGAGGGCGTTGAGGGTCTCAAAGATGTCGGCTCCACCCTCCCGCTCCCCGGTATCGAGTGGGAACTGGACATCGACCGCACCGAGGCCGGCAAATTCGGCGCAAACGTCGCCTCCATCGGCGCAACGATCCAGCTTGTGACGCGCGGCGTGACCGTGGGCACGTTCCGGCCTGATGATTCCGATGACGAGATCGACATTCGCGGACGCTTCCCCGAAGTATACCGCGTCGCCGAGATGCTCGACCGCATCCGCGTGCAAACCAATGTCGGCCTGATCCCGCTCGGCAATTTCGTCGAACGCCGCGCCGTGCCGAAACTGTCCGAGATCACCCGCCTCGACGGCATCCGCATTTTCACCGTCAGCGCCGACGTTGAATCCGGCGTCAATGCGAACGAGAAGATCACCGAAATCGGCGAATGGCTCGCCACCGCTGATCTGGGCAAAAACGTCAAAACCACTTTCGCGGGCGATTTTGAGGAGCAACAATCGAGTCAAATCTTCCTCAGAAACGCCTTCGCGGCCGCATTGGGCCTGATGTTCATCATCCTGCTGGCGCAGTTTGACAGTTTTTATAATTCTTTCCTCGTCCTGCTCGCGGTTATTCTCTCCGTGGGCGGCGTGCTTGTCGGGATGATGGTGATGGGGCAATCGTTCTCCATCATTATGACCGGGATCGGAATCGTGGCCCTCGCCGGAATTGTCGTGAACAACAATATCGTTCTCATCGATACCTATCAGGAGTTCAGCAAGACGCTTGAACCGATCGAGGCGATCATCCAGACGGGCAGCCAGCGTTTACGCCCCGTCCTGCTGACCACCATTACCACGATGGCGGGTCTGCTGCCGATGATGTTCGCGGTGTCGATTGATTTCGTGAACGGCGGCATCACCGTCGGCGCGCCGACCGCGCTGTGGTGGACGCAGCTTGCCACGGCGATCATCTTCGGCCTCGGCTTCGCGACCGTGCTCACACTCTTCGTCACGCCCTCGCTCTTGGCGCTGCGCATCTGGTGGTTGGGCAAGTTGCCGAAGCTGGGCTGGACGGGCCTGCGCAGCGTCGCACTGGCCGGAATGGGCAGCAAATCGCAATACATCCGCGACCGTCGCCTGCGCCGCAGCACAAAGCGCGGCTTGCGCACGGGCGATCCGATCCTGTGGGATCAAACCCGCGCCTTCGGGGCGGACGGGCAGGGGGCCGGCATGGCCGACTTCGCCCCGATCCCAGCCCGCAATCGCGGCTATGGCGCGCCTGAGGAGATGGATGTGATTGCGGAACTGGCGGCTGAAACAGCGTATGTCAGGCCCAATATCATCCCGACCGTCGTATGGTCCGAGGAAACGGGCGCGCCGGACCCGTCCCCTCAAGACAACGGCCCGCGCTATCCGCAGGCCGCTGAGTAGACAAAGGCTCTCTGCCCCGCATCCCGGTGCGGGGCAGAGGAGTGTTCACAGGACAATACCAAAAATAACAGCGGGTGTTCTCATCCGATCCGCTTCACCAGCGGGTCGAGGGCGGCATCCAGTTCATACCCGCCCGCCTTCAGAAACATCAGCACGGCCCGCTCGTTCGGCGTCAGCGCGCCATCGCGGCCGATCCGCTCGCACAGCCATTCCGCCTCTTGCGCATCCACGCGCGACGCGGCGGCATGACCCGCCGCTTCCGCCTCAAGGCGCGTCACATAATGCTCTTCCATCGGTGTTGTGCCGTCGAACATGCGCTTAATATCGCTCAGGAATGATCCCCGCCCGATTCCGTCAGCCATGTCCTTCAAAAACGCGCTCTTACCGCCGCTCGGCTGGTTCAGCCACAGGTCGATCTGCTTCATCCGCTCGCGCGTGGGCGGCTCGTAACCGCTTTGCACCAGCAGATAATTCGAGATCGCATTGACGAACAGCGCCGACCACGCCGGACAATTCTCCGCATTCACGGTCGCATCATTCAGATCGAACAGCAGATCGGCCTCCGCACGGCTGATCGCTTCAGACCGCCCGGCCGCCTTCGCATAAATCACCCGCCGCAGCAGCGCGACTTCCGGGTCGCCCAAAACGCCCTTGCGCAGCCGGGCATTGCCCAGCAATTCAAAGTCCCCCTCAAGCACCGCATCCCGCACCGCTTCCAGCGCCAAAACCTCCAGCCGCTCCGGTGCATTGATCGCTTTTTCAAGCAGTTGGATCAGCGTCTCCAACTCGGTCACGCCACAAATCGCATCGTCGCGCTTGATGCGCTCCTCAAACCACGCCGCGTCAGCTTCCGAGATACAGCCACGCGGGTCAGCGCTCTCGATCAAATGCGCGCAGATGGCTTCACCGAACAGATCATCCCACTCGCCACAGCGATGCTCAAGCACATCGTTGATTTCGAACATCATTTCCGCTTCCGCGCGGTTGATCTTGCCATCGGGCCAGACCTCACGGCGGATCTCAATCACTTGCTCCGGCGAAATTGTGCGGCTGTTGAGGATGGTTTCTATAATATTTTCGCTTGATGAGCGGATCAAAGCCATCGTGATCTCCCTAGAGCGATTTCGAGACAAGCCAAAAGGCTTTTCGACCCGAAATCGCACCAAAACAAAAAATAGAGCGTTTGCAACGATCAATCATCGTGGAAACGCTCTGAATACAGCGGGGAGTTTTGACCATTAACCGTTTACGGAGCGTTACGCGGCCTCAGAGGATTCCTGCCTGGCCCACATATCGCTATAAATACCACCCTGTGCCAGCAGGGCAGCGTGTGTGCCGCGCTCGATAACCGCGCCTTTATCCAGCACAATGATCTCATCGGCATCAATCACCGTCGACAGGCGGTGTGCGATGGTAAAGACGGTCCGGTTCTCGCTCAGGTGGCGCAGACTGTCCTGAATCTCATGCTCCGTCGCCGAATCAAGCGCCGATGTCGCCTCGTCCAGAATCAGAATCGGCGGGTTTTTCAGGATCGTCCGCGCAATCGCCACCCGCTGCTTCTCTCCGCCGGACAGTTTCAAGCCCCGCTCGCCGACAGCGGTTTCATACCCCTCCGGCAGCGCGAGGATAAACTCATGGATCGCGGCCATCTTCGCGGCGGCGACCACTTCCTCATCCGTCGCCCCGGCTTTGCCGTAAGCGATATTGTAGCGGATCGTATCGTTGAACAGCACGGTATCCTGCGGCACGACGCCGATATGGCGGCGCAGGCTTTCCTGCGTCACGTCCCGCACATCCTGCCCGTCGATCAACAAGCGACCCGTGGTCACATCGTAAAACCGGAACAACAGCCGCGCGATGGTCGATTTTCCCGCCCCGCTATGCCCGACCAGCGCAATCGTCGATCCGCCCTTGGCATCAATCGACAGATCGCGCAGGATCGGCCGCTCCGGCCCGTAGTGGAACGCGACATCCTCAAACTGAACGCGCCCCTTGCTTACCACCAGATCCCCCGCGCCCTCACGGTCAACCACTTCGGGCGGCGTATCGAGCAGCGTGAACATCTCGCCCATATCGATCAAGGATTGGCGGATTTCGCGGTATACCGTGCCCAGAAAGTTCAGCGGCATCGCCACTTGCATCATCAGCGCGTTGACCATGACAAAATCGCCCACAGTCTGCGTCCCCGCCACGACCGCCCGTCCCGACATCACCATCACCGCCGCCAGCCCCAGCGACAGGATCAGCGACTGCCCGAAATTCAGCATCGCCAGTGTCGTCTGCGTCTTCACGGCGGCGTTTTCATACTGCGCCATCGCCCCGTCATACCGCTCGGTTTCGCGGTTTTCCGCCGAGAAATATTTCACCGTCTCATAGTTCAGCAGCGCATCAATCGCTTTTTGGTTCGCGTCCTGATCCTGCTCGTTCATCTCCTTGCGGATTTGCACCCGCCACTCGGTGACGCGGAAGGTGAAGGAGATATAGGCCGCAATCGCGATCAAAATCGCCAGCGCGAAATACGGCCCGAAATGCCAGTAGAAGATGCCCAAAACCAGCAGCAGCTCCAGGAAAAGCGGCACAATCGAGAATAATACAAAGCGCAGCAGAAAATCGACGCCCTTGACCCCGCGCTCGATAATCCGGCTCATCGCCCCGGTTTTGCGCTCCAGATGAAAGCGCAGGCTCAGGCGGTGGATATGCCCGAAAGTACGGATCGCCAGCCGCCTCAGCGCGCGCTGCCCGACCCGGCTGAACACGGCATCCCGAAGCTGCGCGAACAGCACTTGCCCCACCCGCGCCGCGCAATAGGCCAGCACCAGCGCCACGGGGGCGATCAAAAACGCGCTCTCCACAGACACCGCGCCTTCGCCGGTAAGCGCATCAACGGCATATTTGAAGAAAAACGGCGTGATAACCGTCGCCACCTTGGCGATTACCAAAAACAACAGCGCCACGACCACGCGGATTCGCGCATTCGTATCGCCTTCCGGCCACAGATAAGGGACCACGTCACGGATGACGCGCCACTCGGCCTTGCCGTCGGTATGCTGGCGTTGTCTCAGGCCGCGCATGGTCGGGGGGAATTTCTGCTTGTCATTAAGATGAGGTGTAGCGCGGCACAGGCCGAAGGCCAATCCTCTTTCGCCCTTGCAACGGGCTTAACACCGTTGAAAGATTGTTATTTACGCATCCGCAATGGAAAGCCGTCCCCATGACCGAGCACCGCATCGACCCCGCCGCACTTGAACGCACGATTGCGG
This sequence comes from uncultured Neomegalonema sp., assembly GCA_937944035.1. Classification (GTDB taxonomy): domain Bacteria; phylum Pseudomonadota; class Alphaproteobacteria; order Rhodobacterales; family Rhodobacteraceae; genus JAHDDY01. The sequence continues at coordinate 9,136 of CALDZQ010000155.1, forward strand.
GCATCCTCCTTGCCGATTATTGCACGCCGGACGAAGCGAATGAGGTCGCCCGCCATCTGGTTGAAGCCTCGCTTTCGGGCCATGACAGCCACGGCGTCATTCGGATTATGCGCTATCACAAATGGCTCGGCGAGGGTGTCATCAATCCCGATACCCCGCTCAGCACCTTGCTTGACAGCGGTGTCATGCTCCATCTTGACGGCAATGACGGCATGGGCCAATGGCTCGCGCGCGAGGCCACCGCGATGGGCATCGACCGCGCAAAACAGCACGGCATCAGCATCGTGGCGCTTCGCAAAGCGGGCCATCTGGGCCGCGCGGGCGCGTATGCCGAACAGGCGTGCGCGGAGGGTCTGGTCAGCATCCACTTCGTCAACGTGAACGGCTCGCTTCTCGTTGCCCCTTTCGGGACCGCCCGCCGCTGTGCCGGAACAAACCCCGTCGCCATCGGTGTGCCTAACAAAGACGGCGACGATTTTATCCTCGATTTCGCCACCTCGCTCGTCGCTGAAGGCAAGGCGTTGGTCGCCGGAACGGGCGGAAAGCCGCTGCCGGAGGATGCCCTGATCGACGCGGATGGCACACTCACCGGAAACCCGCGCGTTCTGTATGGGGACAGCCTCGACACCGCCAACCCCGACCCCCTCGCCGGACCGGGCGCTTTACGGGCGATGGGCGATCACAAAGGCTCCGGCCTTGCGCTGGCCTGCGAGTTACTCGCGGGCGCGCTCACGGGCAACGGTGCGAACGGCGAGGGTGAGAAAACCTTTGGCAACGGGATGCTTTCGATCCTGATCGACCCCGAAAAGTTCAATGATCTCGGCAGTTTCGGCAGCGAGGTCGCGGATTACATCACTTTCGTGAAATCCTCTCCGCCCGCAGAGGGGACCGACACCGTTTTGATCCCCGGCGATAAGGAACGTCGCCTCCGCGCCGAATGCGGCAAAAACGGCCTGCCCATGCCTGAAGCCGTCCTCGCCGGTATCCTCGCTGTCGCTGCGGAACTTGGCGTAGACGCAAGGCGCGAGGTTCTTATCAGGAGGTAGATTTCAAGATCATGTGGCTTGCTGCATCGCGTTTACCTGCAAACCGGGCTTTCGCTTTTCCGTTTGAGGTTCAGATTCTTCTATACTCGGACGGACCACTGAAGCGGGCATAACAATCGAAACCCGCGCTCCGCCTTTTTCACGGTTCGTAATCTCCAAACGGCCCCCATGCTGTCTTGCGAGCATATCGACGATGGACAGGCCCAGACCGATCCCGTCGCTCAAACTATTCTCCTGAACGAAGGGCTGGCGGAAAGTTTCAACATTTTCGGCGGCAAAGCCCTTGCCGCAATCCTCGACGATCAGCCGGATGTCGGAGGCATCTTCCTGAAAGCTTACTGTAACCGGGTCTTCCTCTCCCGCGTATTTCACGGCATTCACCACCAAATTTGTAATCATGCGTTTCAGCGATTGCGAATCCACGAACAACTCCGGGTCGAATTCGCTTTGAACCGGGCTTCGCTCAATTTGCGCGTAGGAACGGGCCACCCTGATTTCCGCAAGTGACTGGTCAACAATCTCAACAACGTTCTCGTATTCCGGCTTATGCGGGATGAGGTTGTTGCTCATGTTAGAGAAATCCAGAAGATCGGTTATCAACGACAGCAAGTGCTTGCCGCTGTGGGAAATATTATCCACGTATTCCCGCTGTTTCTCGGAATTGAACCGCCCGAAAATACCGATCAATAAGGCATCCGAAAACCCGATGATCGCATTCAGGGGTGTGCGAAGGTCATGGCTCATGGCCGCCAGAAACTTATCCTTGGCCGTATCCGCATCACGGGCGCGGTTCAGCGCGATTTTTAACTCCGTTTCCCGATTGCGCAGCCTGCGCTCAATCTTCGCCCGTTTTAATATTTCCCGCTCCGCGCGCTGACGCTCGGCAATCTCATTTGACAGAAGTTCATGTTGTTCGGCGACCTGCGCACCGCTGGGAATCTCGACGATCTTGGGCAGAAGACGCCAGATCATGATGGCCGCAGTGACAGAAATACCTGACACGATCAGTTTCAGAATACCCTGCATTCCATAGGCGGGCCACCACAGGCTAACCGCGCCGACCAAGTGTGTGATCCCACACCCGAATACAAAAGCGGCCGAAACAAGGGCTGCCGCACTATACTTGAACTCCGGCCGGAGCGTCGTGAAACGCCAGATCGAAAACGCAATCACACTGTATGCGATGAAGGTGATAACGTCCCCACCGACATGCATTGCCACCAGATCCGGCCGCCACAGCAGACAATATCCATGAGGAACAAATGATGCAGACCCAAAGATATAATCGATCATGGTTTTTCCGTTGCAGACCCTTACAGAAATTTACCAAAATTTTATTAAAGATTAATTAATCAGTAAACTACCATTAAGTTTATTGTGTACGGCGCAGGCAATCGAGCCGCACCGTTGCCGCGTCGCCAATGGCAAATAATTCGCGCCCCGTGCGCTCGATACCGCGCGTGGAATCAATGGCATAGCGGGATTTTGCCCGATCCAGAAAACGCACCAGCTTGCGCGCTTCTGTCACAACGCCGAGATGCTTGAGCGTCGTTCCGGTCAGGCGCGCCGCCTCAACCGAGTCAATCTTGGCTTTCACCAGCCCGACCACACGCCCCTTGCTGTCAAGCGCCGGCCCGCCGGAATTGCCACGCCGCACATCGCCCGCGACCCCGATCAACCCGCGCTTTTCGGGGTTGCTGAGACCGTAATCAATGCTCACGGGCGTTAGCCGTGGCGTCAGGCGGATTTTTCCCTCTTGCGGAAACCCGATCAGGGCCAGCGGTTCACCGTTTCCCGGCAGGACCGGAGCCACCAGCAAAAACCGCTTCGGACGATACGCGGCACGCACCAGCGCCAGATCATTTTTCGCGTCCACCGCAACCACACGGGTCGCAAGCCGTTGTTGTGAGTTGGGAACGCGCAGCTCAACCGCATGACACCTGGCCACAACATGCGCGCTGGTCACGAAAAAGCCGTCCGCGTTGACCGCAAAAGCGGTTCCCGCACTGTGAAAACGCACAGGTCTTGCCGCCTCGGCCCGGCGCATCGCATCCCCGCGCACCAGATGCGCCCGCCGCGATTTCTCATAGCGCGCTTTGAGCAGCACCGCTTGCGCGTGCGTGACCTGAACGCCGTCGCAGGTCCGCCTGCGTTTTTCCTGCACAATGCCCCGTGTCCGGTCCCAACAATGGATCACCTGTTCAGATGCCGCCGTTCGCGCGGTGGCGGGCACAGAATAGACAGGAAGCGCAATGGCAGCGAGGGTGAGAAGGCGGATGATATGTTTCATACCACCGGCAAAGCAAAAACCGTGCAAACCTGATTGTTAAGAAAGGGTTAGCCTTAATCGCGCCCGTCCGACGTCAACCGTTCGACCCGCGCCCGCTCCTCATCAGACAAGGGCGCAGCCGCCGCAGGTACGCTCGACGGGCGCATGGAAATCTGCCGCCACGCGAAAAATCCGCCCAGCAACAACAACAACGGCCCGCCCAGGTACAGCGCCGCACTCGTCGCACTGAAACGCGGTTTCAGCAGCACATATTCCCCGTACCGCGCGACCACATAGTCCAGCACTTCCTCGTTGCTGTCTCCTTCGGACAGCCGCTCACGCACCAGAACCCGCAGGTCTTTGGCCAATCCCGCATCGGAATCGTCGATGCTCTGGTTCCGGCACACGAGACAGCGCAACCCTTTAGACAGATCCCGCGCCCGTTGCTCCAAGGCCGGATTTTCGAGCATTTCCTCCGGCTGCACCGCCGCCGCAGGCGACATCAACAACGCGAGGCATATCAGCAACGCCGCCCTCATTCCGCTGCCACCATAGGCTCTTCACGCGCCGCAGCCCGTCTCGGCGCACCCACGCGATGCCGCCGGTCCGTCAGGCTCAACACCCCGCCCAGCGTCATAATCAGCGC